>JAEWMK010000510.1 GCA_023457235.1 Bacillota bacterium | reverse complement strand
GTCCCATCTTCTGCAAAGTTCATCTATTACCATAAACCCGACATTATGCCTTGTTTTTTCATAGTTTTTTCCTGGATTGCCTAAACCAACTATATATCTCAATGGTCCATTCCCTCTCTTACCCTTTATTCAAATACGCTAAAAGACGTAACCAAAAATTGGCTACGTCTTATTATAACATTATTCTGCTTCTGTATTCACGTTTGGATCTTGATCAGCAGCTTCACCTGAATCTTGGACTTCGCCACTGCCAACTTCATCTTCAACCTTAGGTTGTAAAATTGAAGCAATGACGGTGCTTTCGTCATCCAAGACTTCGTATTTTCCATCCACTTTAATATCACCAACAGTGATAACATCCCCGATATTATACGCAGAAATGTCAATATCAATTTTTTCAGGAATATCAGTTGGTAAACAGCGAACATTCACTTTATATAAAGGCTGCTGTAATGTTCCGCCATCCTTTACTCCCTGCGCGTCTCCGACTAAATTAACAATGACTTCAATATCAACTTCTTTTGACATGTTGACCACTAAAAAGTCAGCATGAACAACCTCACCATTTAATGGATTCATTTGGACATCATGCAGCATGACGGATTCAGTCTTACCATCTTCAACTTGAAGTTTGATGATTCCGTTTCTTCCGGCCTTCCTCATTGTTTTCCTAAACTCCAGAAGATCTACTACGATATGGTCTGCAGGCTTGTCCTTCCCATAGACAACGGCGGGGAATTTGCCGTTATGACGTATTTCAGTAATCGCTGACTTTCTAAAATCTTCTCTTTTTTTTGCAGATATTGTAGACAAGAATAATCACCTTCCTAAATGGATTTTTTATCCCTATCTATCAATGTCTCCAAAAGAGGCCAAAAGCAAACACACAAATTTTTTTTCTTAAGTTGTCTAGCTACAGTGCCCAGCGACTCGAAAAACTTCACCCGCCTCCCTACGATAAGTCAACATCGACTCCTTTGTCGTCGTGTTTCCTTTATCTCAGTCGTGTTCCAGTTTTTTCGTCGCTAAACGGGCACATCCGCTTTTCTCGATTAATCAAATAAAGTACTTACAGATTGTTCTTCGTGTACACGAATAATCGCTTCACTAATTAACGGAGCAACTGAAAGCTCTCTTATCTTCGGAATTTTCTTTTCTTCTGGAAGAGCAATTGTATTTGTCACAACAAGCTCTTTGATTTTTGAGTTCATAATTCTTTCCATTGCTGGACCTGATAATACTGGATGTGTACAGCATGCGTATACTTCTTTTGCACCATGTTCAACAAGTGCATTTGCAGCAAGTGTAATTGTACCAGCTGTATCGATAATATCATCGATGAGGATCGCTGTTTTGCCTTCAATATTACCTACAATATTCATGATTTCAGCAACGTTTGGACGCGGGCGGCGTTTATCGATAATCGCAATTGGTGCTTTTAAACGGTCTGCCATCTTTCTTGCCCTTGTTACACCACCATGGTCAGGTGATACAACAACAATATCCTCTAGGTTTTTCTGCTTGAAATACTCAGTCAAGATAGGTACACCTTGTAAATGGTCAACCTGAATATCAAAGAAGCCTTGAATTTGCGGCGCATGAAGGTCAAGTAAAATTACACGTGTTGCACCTGCTGTTTCAAGTAAATTAGCTACTAATTTAGAAGTGATCGGCTCACGGGCACGTGCCTTACGGTCTTGACGAGCATAACCATAATAAGGCATAACAACGTTAATCGTTTTTGCTGATGCACGCTTAAGTGCGTCCACCATTATTAACACTTCCATAAGATGTTCGTTTACCGGTGCACTTGTAGATTGGATTACATAGACGTCACAGCCACGAATACTTTCTTCAATGTTAATTTGCACTTCACCGTCGCTAAAACGAGAGACAGAGCATTTCCCCATTTCAATTCCAATATGGTCCACGATTTCTTGGGCTAAAGCCTTATTAGAACCTAGGGTGAATACTTTTAAATTTGGGTCAAGATATTGGTTTGGCATTTTAGAAAAAACCCTCCGTATTTTATTATTTATTGTCTTTGTCTTGTTTATTTTCCATATAGCCTACTTTATTCGTTTGTCTTGCACGTGCGATGGATAAGCTGCTTTCAGGGACATTTTCTGTAATGGTTGACCCTGCTGCAATAAAGGAATTTTTCCCGATCGTTACCGGCGCAACTAAATTTGAATTACAGCCAACAAAAACCCCATCTTCTATTTTTGTTAAATGTTTCTTCTCACCATCATAATTGACGGTGATAGAACCACAACCGATATTTACATCTTTACCGACTTCAGCATCACCAATATAACTTAAATGGGATACTTTACTACCTGTCCCTAATACCGATTTCTTGACCTCTACAAAGTTGCCAATCTTCACTTCATTGTGTAAAGTAGATTGCGGTCTAATATGAGCAAATGGACCTATATTCACATCATTTCCAACTTCACTATCATAGGCAGCTGAATGGCGAATAACAGTACGTTCGCCAATTTTGCAGTTATCTATTTCACTGTTCGGACCAATGATACAGCCACTTCCAATCACTGTTTTACCTTTAATCACAGTGCCCGGATAGATTGTTGTATCATTTCCAATTACAGTTTCCGCTGAAATATACGTATTAGCTGGATCAATGATGGTTACCCCATTTTTCATATGATCTTTATTGATTCGATGCTTCATAATATTTTCAGCCTGCGCGAGTGCAACCCGATCATTAACGCCCAAAGTTTCATCCATGTCAGCCGTTTGATAAGCCGAAATGGTTTCACCTTTGTTTTTCAAAATCTCAATTACATCCGGCAGATAAAATTCACCTTGCACGTTATCATTTTTGACTTCTTTAAGTGCAAGAAAAAGTGATTGATTGTCAAAACAGTAAGTACCTGTATTAATTTCTTTCACTGTTAATTCAAGAGCACTCGCATCCTTATGCTCAACAATCTTTTCTACGGACCCATTTTCATTTCGGATGATGCGCCCGTATCCTGTTGGATCTTCTGAGTAAGCAGTTAAGATAGTCGCTTTTGCATTCGTATTTGTATGATGCTCTAAAAGAGCTTTCATCGTATCAGGTGTAATTAATGGTGTATCACCGCAAATAACAAGTGTTGTCCCTGACATCTTGCCAAGGATTGATTCTGCTTGCTTTACTGCATGTGCTGTACCAAGCTGCTCCTCCTGCAAAGCGTAGTCACATTTTGAACCCAAGTATTGCTTTACTTTTTCTGCGCCGTGACCAATTATAGTCACGATTTTTTCCATTTCAAGTTGGGAAACATGATCAATAACATGCTCCACCATTGGCTTCCCGCACACAGGATGTAATACTTTATAAAGCTTTGATTTCATCCTTGTACCTTGACCTGCTGCTAAAATTACGGCAAAACGATTCATAGAAAACCTCCGCTCGACTCCTTTTTACCACCTTCGAATATATCGTAAAAAACCGTCTATTTCAACAATTCCATTCAAATATGAAGAAAATTCCTATAAAGTGTTGGAAAAGTTGCCTATAGGGATTATATTAACAGAAACTTTGCAAATGTAAAAAAGCTGTCCCAAATTTGAGACAGCCTGTACGTTCGAATCTTAAATTTTATAAAACAAGCAAAGTCCTATGAAGCTCCAGCCTCTTCATATTCCACTTCACTTAGCTCTCCTAAACGATGATATTCAGCTAAAACTGCATCTTGAATCTTCCCACGAGTAGAAGAATTGATAGGATGAGCAATATCACGGAATTCCCCGTCAGGAGTACGTTTACTTGGCATTGCCACAAATAAACCGTTATTCCCATCAATCACTCGAATATCATGAACTACAAATTCATGATCAAGCGTAATGGAGGCGATGGCTCTCATGCGTCCCTCGGTGTTCACGCGGCGTAATCTTACGTCAGTAACTTCCATCTGTATCACCACCTTTTTCTAAATAAAAGACTATTAACTCTAATTCAACAAAATTTGGATAATTCCTTCTCGTTCACAAAAAATTTACAAAAAAAATCCAACTTTTCAGATAAAAGTTGGACATTCTGTGAACAAAACTAGAAAAGCGGAAGCGACCGTTCAGCGACGTATAAACTGGAGCCCAGCGACTGAGATAAAGGATATCCGGCAACGAACAAAGTGATTCCTTTGATGTTGACTTATCGTAGGGAGGAGACCTGAAGTTTGCTAGGCGATAGGCGCTGGAGCTAGACACTACTTCACTAAAGCGATCACTTCAATTTCTACTAGTACATCCTTTGGTAGTCTAGCAACCTCTACACAAGATCTTGCAGGCTTGTGCTCGCCAAAATACTCGGCATACACGTCGTTTAGTCTAGCAAAGTCATTCATGTCCTTAATAAAAACTGTAGTTTTCACTACTGTCTCGAGTGAAGCACCTGCTTCAGCCAATACGGCTTTCAGATTCGCAAAAACTTGATGTGTTTGTGCTTCAATATCACCAGTAACTAAAACACCCGCTGGAGTTAATGGAATTTGTCCTGAACTGTAAAACATATTATTTACAATAATACCTTGAGAATATGGACCGATGGCTGCAGGAGCCTCATTCGTATGAATCGCTTTCATTTCTCTTCCTCCTTAGTGAATGGATTACTCCTCAATTTTTAAAGGCTTAGCATATTTAAAATAATTGCCTTCTTCCACTTCAATATGTTTTTCTTTTACATTAACCTCTGATAACCGAACTAAAGAAATATATTCATCAACTAAGCGCTCTTCAGAATTATCTTCAGCCTCTACTAGTACTCCAATACCTGCAACCGTAGCCTTAAATTCCTCAAGCATGCTGATCATTCCGTTGATTGTACCGCCCGCTTTCATAAAATCATCTATGATGAGGACATTGGAGCCTTCCTCTAAGCTTCTTCTGGCAAGCACCATATTTTGAATTCTCTTTGTTGAACCCGAAACATAATTAATACTAACAGTAGAACCCTCAGTCACCTTACTGTCACGTCGTACAATAACAACCGGAACATCCAAATAAGAGGCAACGGCATAGGCTATCGAGATCCCCTTTGTTGCTACTGTCATCACGACATCAATTTTCCGATCGGTGAAAACAGAAGCAAATAAACGACCAATTTTATTAACGATTCTTGGGTTCCCTAAGATATCATTTAAGTATAAATAACCGCCAGGGAGCAAACGATCCGACTTGGCAAGCTGCTCACGTAAATTGTCAATAAACTTGTGCGCTTCCTCTTCTGAAGCATGTGGGATAAATTTCACCCCGCCTGCAGCTCCAGGTACCGTATTTAATGTACCCATGCCCTGAATCTCAAAGGTTTGTTTTATAATACCTAAATCCTCACTAATGGATGATTTGGCGGCTCCATAACGATCTGCGAAAAAAGAAAGTGAAACTAAATGACGGGGATGATCCAACAGGTAGCTTGTCATGTCTACCAATCTCCCGCTTCGCCTAATTTTCATTCATGTACACCCCTAAAACCCGAATATTTTATAGTAACTATAACACCTTTATACGGATTTAATCAAGGGCAGATAGAAAAGCGAAAGCGCCTTGCCCATCGCCGTACAAACTGGAGGGCCTTCGGTCTCGAGATAAAGGAAACTTGAATTGCGTTAGCAATTCTTAGTTGACTTATCGTAGGGAGGAGACCTGAAGTTTGCTAGGCGATAGGCGCTGGAGCTAGACAGTGAGAAACAAGTTAACTTTCGTTTCTACTACCTAAAATACGAACTGCGTATACTTGATCACAAAAACCCCTTAAACCATTGTAAATTCGCTGTAGTCTTGATTGATATTGAACGAGACCATAAACAGTTGGTCCACTGCCGCTCATTAGTACCGCATCTGCCCCAAAGCGCTGCATCTGCATTTTTATATGGTTAACCTCCGGATGCATTTTTAAGGTGACGCTTTCCAATACATTTCCGACGTTATGACAGATTCCTTTAAAATCATGATTATTAATAGCTTGTACCATCGCATCGAGATTTGGGTGCTCGACTTGATCCAATTTTAAATTCCGGTAAACATCGGCTGTAGATACCCCAATTGTAGGTTTCGCCAAAATAACCCAGCATGGCGGCGGGGAAGAAATATGCTCAATTTTCTCACCACGGCCTGTCGCAATAGCCGTTCCTCCATACACACAAAAGGAAACGTCGGAACCAATTTCTGCACCGAGTTCAGCTAATTTATCGATCGATAGTCCCAATTTCCACAGCTTATTTAGTCCTCTTAGTGTTGCTGCGGCATCACTGCTCCCCCCAGCCAAACCAGCAGCTACAGGGATGACCTTCGAGATTGAAATGGAAACGCCCTTTTTGACAGCATATCTTTCTTTCAATAACCTTGCTGCTTGGTAGGCTAAGTTCCGATCATCATCGGGTACAAAGCGATTTTGTGAACCTATCGTAATTTTATCTTCCTCAAGTTCAGTTAATTCGATTCGATCAGCCAAGTCGATTGTGGTCATGATCATTTTTACTTCATGAAAACCATCGTCTCTTTTGTGTAAAACATCTAACGATAAATTGATTTTTGCCGGCGCTTTTACTAAAATTCGATTGCCCATCCTACTTATCACCTACTAAACTCGTCTAGCCACTTACAACAAGTGCCAGACCTACTCGATTAAGTTAATTTAACTCTGTATATTGTATCAAATATTGTATCATAAACAGATAGTATAACCATTTTTATCGAAAAAAAAACCGAAGCGCAAATTACGCCCCGGTTATCGCAGTGTTTTAGTCGTTTTTTAGAACACGAATTTACTGTTTTTACTGATCTTGCTGACCTTGCTGATTTATTAAACCTTGCTGTGCAATTTCAACAGCCCGCTTTACCATGCTTCCGGCTTGTCTTGCTGTTATTCCACCCCAGCCTTCAGCTTGAACAGTATCATAAAATCCAAGTTCCTTTGCGAGTTCATCCTTAAACTGTTGAGACATTAAGCCCCTTCTTCTGCCCATAATGGATACTCCCTCCTAAAACTGCGACAATCTTAGTATTAGGATTTTATGCATAACTAATTCAAAAAAACAACGGACAGTATTTCTACTGTCCGTTTATTGCGATACTTCCTGTATTTTCATCAAAAAATGTTAATTCGACTGTTTCAGTTAAAACATCAGCGTAACTATAAGAAACCCGTTCAAATGAATTTTCCTGTTGATCTAGTTCAATAATAAAAACAGAAGGATACGTCTCAGCTAAAACTCCAGACCTTTCAATCGTCTTGCGGCGCCCACCATTTGCTTTTAGTGTCAGGCGCTTCCCAAGATTGTTATCAAGAATGCGTTTAATGTCTAACAAAGTTTTTCCCATTCGTTCCACCTCACTATGTATAGTATATCACTAATCACCATTTCAGTCAAATAAAACTAAATTTATATCAGTGACACCTTTTTACTGTCAATGGGTTTTTCATTCAATAGTAAACTTTTTTTTGAACATAATATTATTTTTCCTCAGTTTGACAATTTTATGTATAATTCGCCGTATTTTTTAAATAACAAAAGCTGCCTTTAAAGTATGAAGCACAACCAAGAAAATTATATTCACAAAATAAGTAAATATTCATTTCCACCTGTATGCTTTACTTTAAAGACAGCTTTATTCATAATCCGGTATATTATATGGCATTCCAATTCGAAGCAGTCCTCTTGTTTCCAATCCACCTAACCCTTTTTCACCTGTTAAGGTATTTCGAAGCACATCCCACACATTAATATGGTCCTTGATCGGCGTATAGCTGATTTTAGCCACAATATATACCGGGTCAAGGGCATGAATATTAATCCTTGTCGGTGAACTTGCGAAATTGGCTCCAGCTTTGATTAATGATTCAAAGTGTGATTGGCATGCCCCAGCAAAAATAACAAGTTGATCAAGATTCGGAACTTTTTTTCTGGCTTCATACACGGTTTCGGCAAAGTAGCGCGAATTGCGATATGCCTTTAAATCACTTATCTTCCCCTTTGATTTAAGATAAGCATCATGTCCGGTTACAACTAATATATCGGGTCGCATTTGCTCAATTAACTTTCCAACCCGCTGCGGCATTTCTTTTTCACTCATATGGACGCCATAAATCGGAACACTTAGACGTTCATATAATATGCGGCATTTTTGTAAATAAACAGGGTCGCCATCTAGATGCAACACACGGCCAGGCATTTGAAAGTAAGATTCACTATGACTGTAGCCGCTCGAAGCATGATATTCATTTCTTTGGCGAATTAAATTATAATCCTGGCGGAATAGCCAGTTGGATTTATCTACTTTTTCCTTTTCCTTCTTCTGCCTAGATTGATATTCTTTATCGTCTATAACCAATAAATCAGAAATCGGTGCATCAGCAATAAGCCTAACATCCTCGCCAAATAAAATAGCTATCGAGTTATTTATTTCTGTCACCCGGAAAAGTAAATCCTGCTTATAAGATTTGCGGGTTACTAAATCTCCCACTTTAATATCCATATTTCCCCTCCTCGCATGGGGCAGATACATTGTCTTCTATAACCTATGTATCCATGGGGGAAAACGTGAATTAATTGAGATTTGGCGTATTTACGTCCTGATAGGACACAAGCTCATCACTTAATTTTCCGAACTCTTCTATACTTAATGTTTCACCGCGCCTTTTTGGATCAATTTCGGCTGCAAGAAGGGCCTTTTCTATATTCTGCTTTTCAATCGTTTTGGCAAAGTGACTTGTTAAATTATTAAAAATTGTTTTTCTCCGCTGTGCAAAGCTGGCCCGGACAACCGTGAAGAAAAACTCTTCATTTTTAACATCAACAGCTGGCTCTGGTCTTTTCGTTAACCGGATGACAGCAGAATCAACATTCGGCTGTGGTATAAAAACAGTTTTCGGGACAGTCATAACCGTTTTTGCTTCCGTATAATATTGGATTGCTATCGATAAGGAACCATAGTCCTTTGTACCGGGTGCTGCAGCTATCCGGTCAGCGACTTCCTTTTGAAGCATACAAACAATTCCCCGTATCGGTAATTGATCGGTTAAAAGCTTCATAATGATCGGTGTTGTGACATAATAAGGGAGATTGGCTACAACCATTAAATCCTGGCCTTCTTCAAATTCCTCGGAGATGACTTGTTTTACATTTGCTTTTAACACATCCTCATGAATAACTCTCACATGCGGATAAGGTTCAAGTGTTTCTTTTAAAATCGGCAGTAATCTTTGGTCAATTTCAAAGGCAACTACTTTTTTAGCCCGCTTTGCTATTTGCTCTGTTAACGCACCAATCCCAGGTCCAATTTCAATGGCACCACTGTTTTCCGTCAACTCAGCAAAATCAACAATTCGGTTTAATATATTTAAATCAATTAAAAAATTCTGTCCTAAACTTTTCTTAAAAGAAAACCCGTACTTTTCCAAAATTGCCTTCGTTCGTACCGGTGTTGCAATGTCCTTCATCATTCTGTTTCCTCCTGTAACAATTGAACTACTGCCTCTAAAAATGCTGCTTTCGTAATTTGAAACATATTTAAACGCTTATGAAGCTGTTTCCCGTTTGTATACCCTATTTTTAAGATGACCCCGAGCTTTTCTCTTCTTTCCTTAGAACGGG
>JAEWMK010000509.1 GCA_023457235.1 Bacillota bacterium | reverse complement strand
AGTTAGTACAGAAATCGATGAGGTGAAATCCATCTTCAATAAACTAAAAGAAGGCGGCAATGTAGAAATGGAGTTGCAGGAAACATTCTGGAGCTATTCCTACGGAAAGCTGGCCGTTAATTTTGGTGTTGAGTGGCAAATAAGTCATGACGATGGCCGGGCTAATCAAGGGTAAAAAAATAAAAAAGGATAAGGAGCTTTTTTCTTAAAAAGTTCTTTATCCTTTTTTCATTTACTTCAACCCACGATTTACAACTTGGATACCCCCAGAAGCTGCAATCACACTTCCCGTGATAAAATCCGAATTATCTTCACATAAAAAGCGGATAATTCGTCCAATGTCTTCGCCGGTTCCGGAGCGCCCAACAGGGGTGTTTGAATCTTTTAACAGCCTAGCTGTTTCAATATCTGCTTCCTTCATATCTCCAATAATATCACCAGGACAAACCATATTGGCTGTTATTCCGTATTCAGCTTCCTCTAGAGCAACTGTTTTCGTTAATGAGACAAGTCCCGCCTTAGCCGCGGCGAAAGCAGACCGATTAATCCAACCAGGTGTGTGCTCTGCATCTTGGAAACCATAGGTTATAATTCTCCCATACTTCTGATTTCTCATAATTGGAATGGTTAACTTCAAAAAATGAAAAACAGCGTTTAAATTGCCATTAATGACCTCATACCATTCTTTTTCTTCGTAATCCACAAGCTTTTTCCGTTCAAAAACATAGGGACCAGCATTGTTGATCAGATAATCAATTCTTCCAAACCGTTTCATAGCTTGTTTAATGATATTGGCAATATCTTCCTTTTTCGTAACATCACCTTGAACAAAATGCAGTTGATCTTGGTACGGCTCCCATTCGGTCATTAATTGAGACACCCTAGTAACATCGCTGCGATAATTGACCGTGACAGAGCAGCCCATTTCCAGGAATTGTTCCGTAACCTTTTTACCAAGCCCTTTTGACCCTGCCGTTATTACTGCATGCCTCAATAAATTCACCTGCCCATTTTTCGAATCGTGTCGATCCATCTTATTTCCTTTGAAATATTACCTGTTTAGTAATGATAAAAATTCAATTCGAGCATCAGACTGGTTAGCAAACATCCCTCTCACAGCTGTCGTTGTTGTTGATGAATTTGATTTTTTTATTCCCCTGCCACACATACACATATGTTTTGCTTCTACTACAACCATCACACCCTGAGGATGTAGCACTTCTTCAATCGCATCGGCAATTTGATTCGTTAGTCGTTCCTGAACTTGAAACCGTCTAGCATACCCTTCTACCATACGGCCAATTTTCGATAATCCTGTTATTTTTTCACTTGGCACATAACCCACATGGGCAACCCCAAAAAACGGAGCAAAATGATGCTCACACATTGAATAAAATTCGATATCCCGCACAAGGACTAATTCCTGATGATCCACCGCAAAAATCTTCTCTAAATGATCTTTCGGATCCTCACGATAGCCTTCTGTGTATTCTAAAAACGCCTTAAGGACACGAAACGGAGTCTCTTGAAGACCATCGCGAGTAGGATCATCTCCACATAATTTTATTAATTCCTGCAATGATTCCATCACATTTTGAGCTTGACCGAGCTTTATTTCTTGATTAGGATCATTTTTGAATATTTCAAGTACCTTTTCAGATAATAAATTACTTTCCGTAATAGACATAAAATTACTCTCCTCTACCATTCAATAAAACGAAGATGTTATGTTTGTTTAGATATGCAAATTAAATTAAACAATATAATATAAAAAATAGCCTATTACCTTCAAGTAAGTCAATTGATTTGATTTTTAAATTGAAATTAATACAACTAATAGTATCATATATAAACATTACTATTTACTAAGAATTATTTTTCTGTACATGCCATTCATCATGAGTGGTGTATTTTCTACTATTATTAATTCATCATTATTCCGACTATATAACTCTTCAAAATTCAAGCCAATATCGGTTCCTAATACTTTAATAACCGGTCTTAGCAGTTTTTTGGAGAAAGATTGTTTTTGTGTTTCTCCATTAAATTTATCAAAAATAATGATTGTTCCACCCAGTTTTACAACTCTAGCAATTTCCTTCAAGCATTTATCCGCATCCGGCACTACCGAAATAATAAGACTTGCGACAACTACGTCAAAGGTATTATTCTCAAAGTCCATATTTTGAGCATCCATTTCTTGAAACTTTATCTTAGAGTTTCGAAATTTATTTCTAGCTTTTGCAAGCATATCACGTGAAAAATCAATAGCAGTAATATCTAAGTCAAAATGATCCTCAATCAATTCTAAATCCGCTCCAGTACCAACCCCTACAAACAATATTTTTTGCCCTTTGGTGAAGTTTGTATTAGAGAAAACCTTTTTCCGAGCACTTAGGAATGCACCAGAATTAAATACCCGGTCATAAATAGGCGACCAAATTTTATATATTACTTTGTTCCAAGAATTATTCATAATTCTCACCTCTTGAATTAAGCTGCAACAAAATAAAAACGATGCCTGTTAATGCACCGTTCAATACATTCTATCTTTTTAAATATCACATTATTCTATAAAATGGAAATAAAATGCATTTCCGATTTCTGATGTGCATCCACTTAGGCGATATAACACCCCATCATCGGTTTTCTCTTTTTCTATTTTTGAGCAAATTGTACTTTGTTGTCCTTTATCAGTGCCCGCAAAAGCGTCTTGGGAATTATCGTAATTATATAATATTTCCTCACCATTAAAATCAAGCGTATCAAATATCGGATCACCCTCAATCGTATAGCTAGTAATCCGTATTTGATCTTTTTCATTAGCTTCTACATTCGCTAAAAAGGATTCAAATCTCTCGATGTTTTGTACTCTGCCATGAACAGTTACAACATCACCATTTTTTATTGCATCCTCGGAACGGTATGGTTTTGTGGGATTATCTACGCCCTTACTTGTATTAAAATCATCTTCTATAGATACATTTTTTTCTTTACAGCCCACCAATAAAGACAATATTAAGAATAAGAATAAGAATAAAACTATTTTGCTAGATCGTTTCACTGTTTCACCTCATTTGTAATTTAGCTATTTCTTATTGACCCCAGGAGAATTAACCTCTCCCATAAAC
>JAEWMK010000508.1 GCA_023457235.1 Bacillota bacterium | reverse complement strand
CACTAGTCGCTGGGCGCTGGAGCTAGACAATTATGCACAGACTTTAAAAAGGTAGTTCAGACAACTTTGGCCTGAACTATCTTTTCTATTTTTCCTTCTTTTATATAGAAGATGCGCTCTCCTAACTTTCTTGCCTCTTGTAAATCATGAGTGACAATTAATATCGGAATGCCCCATAATTGATGTAGTCGGAGAAGCTCCTCATGGCATTGCAAACGTGTTTCATAATCTAACGCCGAAAATGGTTCATCAAGCAATAAAAGACAAGGTTCTGTGGCTAACGCTCTCGTTAACGCTACCCTCTGTTTCTCCCCGCCTGATATTTCTCTTGGGAATTTATCCAACAAATGCCTTATATTTAATACATCAATAATTTGTTCCGTTAAATCTCGATTTTTCATGCCATAGGAAATATTTTTCCAAACTGTCATATGGGGGAATAAGGCGTAATCCTGAAAAAGGTAGCCAACATTCCGATTTTGTACGGGAAGCGGCTTACTTGATGGGCTAAAAAAGTCGATTCCGCTGTTTGAAATTAGACCTTGGTCTGGCTGAACTAATCCTGCAACGCAGTTTAAGATTGTTGTTTTACCTGAACCGGATGGGCCAAATAATATCGCAATTTCCTTATCAATTTGCAAGTCAACATCAACTGTAAAATGGGCAAGCTTCTTTTTAACTTGAATCGATAACATTGACAGCCCCCTCCCTACTCTTTAGATGCGTACCTCATTATGTTTCTAGTACTCAACCAATTTAGCCACATGATTGTACTGAATCCAAGCGCAACGATGATGATAACCCAAAATTTAGCTATCTCCGTTTGTCCCGATTCAACTGCAAAATAGATCGCCATGGGGATCGTATCCGTTTTATTGGGTATATAGCCGGCAATCATTAGCGTGGCCCCAAACTCACCTAATCCCCTTGCAAATGCCATTACAAGCCCTGATAACAGCCCTGGCCATGCCAGCGGGAAGGCGATCGTCCAAAACACTTTCCACTTGGATGCACCCATCGTCAAAGCAGCATTTTCTAAATTCTGGTCATAATTTTGAAACGCTGCTGACGCACTTTGATACATAAGCGGGAATGATACAACAATGGCGGCAATAACAGCACCTACCCAAGTGAACACAATCTGGATATCAAACCACTCTAGTAACAGCATTCCAATTGGTCCGTTTTTTCCAAATAACAGGAGTAGGCCAAAACCGACAACGGTCGGCGGAAGTACTAGAGGTAAAAGAAGTACAGATTCAATCACACTCTTACCAAAGAAGTTGCGGCGCGATAAATATCTTGATACAACCAGTCCTAAAATAAATACAACAATGGTGGAGATACTTGATATTTTTAACGAAAGTAGTAACGGCGAATAATTCAATTGTATCAACACCCCTAGTTGTATTATTTCACAAAACCATACTTTTCTAAGATACTTTGTCCAACATCACTAAGTAAGAAATTAATAAACTGCTGCGCCTCGGCTTGATTTTTACTATCTGTAACAATTGCGGCCGGATATACAATTGGTGTATGTAATGTAGCATCGGCTTCAGCCAATACTTTTACTTTTTCTGAGGCATTAGCATCACTTGAATAGACAAAGCCAATATCGGCATTCCCTGATTCAACATATGTTAACACTTGACGGACATCTTTCGCATAAACTAACTTCGGTTGTACATCTTCCCACTTTCCAAGAGCCTCTAGCGCCTCTTTAGCATATTTCCCGGCTGGGACACCTTCAGGCTCCCCAATAGCAATTTGAGATAATTTGTTGGGGTCAATCTCTTTTAATGAGGTAATTGTTATCTCGCTATTTTCTTCGCCAACAAGGACCAGTTTATTCCCAGTGAAATCCGCTCTTGAACCAACAGCAATTAAGGATTTCTCTTCCAATTTATCCATTGATTTTTGATCAGCTGATAAAAAAAGATCAGTTGGCGCTCCCTGTTCAATTTGCGTAGCTAATTTACCTGAGCCCCCAAAATTGAATGCTAGTTTAACAGAACTGTGCTCGGTTTCATATACTTGTTTCATTTCATTTAAGGCATCTGTTAAACTCGCTGCTGCTGATATCATTAATTCAGTTTGTTTTTCTTCAGGCTTTACTGTCTCTTGCTTTTGTTCTTCGGCATTCTGCTGCTGTGAAGGATTATTTGCTCCATTATTTTGGCTGCATCCTACTGATAATATCATAATAAACAACAAAACTAGAAACCCAATCGATATTCTCTTCCCCATGGTGAAACCTCCTTTTATATTCAGTTATAACTAATTATATTTAGATATAACTAGTTATATCTAATTTGATTATAATTATAATTAGTTATTTTGAGCTTGTAAATGATAAAATATGGATAGTTAATGAACTCTAATTATTCTTAGGTGGAGGAAGGTAATGAAAAATGAATCTTATACGACGGAAGAAATTTCGCAAATATTAAAGGTATCTAAATTAACGGTTTACGATTTAATAAAAAAAGGGGAATTAAAGTCTTACCGAGTCGGTCGGCAAATGCGCGTAGATGCCTCTGACCTTGAAAACTATAAAAGAAGGGCTAAAGGTCTTCCACCCCTTGAGGAGCAACTGCCTTCAATTTTGAGTGATAAATCAGACACAGCCAAACAAGAACAGTCTTTAAGCAATGCACCGCGTTCGATCATTATAAGCGGACAGGATATGTGTCTAGATATTTTGAGTAAACAGATTGAAAAAAGGTCTAATCATTATCGTCCGTTACGTTCCTATGTTGGCAGTCTGGATAGTTTGTTTTCAATGTATAAAGGGGAAGCAGATATTGTCAGCACCCATCTAATTGATGGGGATACGGAAGAATACAATATTGCTTATATTCGAAAAATCTTGGTCAGCCATCATTTTATCGTTTTAAATCTTATCTCTCGTTTGGCCGGTTTTTATGTGAAAAAGGGAAATCCATATAATATCCGAACTTGGGAAGATCTAAAAAATAATCAAAAAGTAAAGTTTGTTAATCGTGAAAAAGGCTCCGGTGCAAGAGTACTTGTAGATGAAATGTTGCGGGTTCATAATATTGATGAATCTGAGATTAATGGCTATTTACAAGAGGAGAACTCCCACCTTGGTGTGGCTGGAATGGTCGCAAAACGTGATGCTGATTTGGCGGTTGGGATTGAAAAAGCTGCTCAAATAGCCGGAATTGATTTCGTACCATTAGTAAAGGAACGATATGATATCGTTCTTTTAAAAACAGAAAATAATAAAGAATTAATTGAGCTGGTAACCGAAACTCTTCAGTCCCCCAAATTTAAAGAAGAGCTATTGGCGTTAGGATACGATGTCACACAGACGGGAACGATCCTTTATGAGCAATAATTAAATATTTCAAATATTGTGAAAGGGCTTTCCTAAAATATTTGACATTGAATGGGTCTAATGGTATTCTATAATAGACCGATTACCTCATATATAGGTTTAAGCAATAATGAAATGATCATTAGAAATACAGCTGTGTTCTGTCTCGCAATGATGCACTCGTTATTTAGAATTTATGTAAGTCGTAATGGTTCAAGATTACAAAGCACATATCGAAGTGCAAGGAATTTTAGGAGGCAAACACATGCAAACTGGTAAAGTAAAATGGTTTAATGCAGAAAAAGGTTTCGGATTTATCGAAGTTGAAGGCGGAGACGATGTATTCGTTCATTTCTCAGCTATTCAAGGCGAAGGTTTCAAATCATTAGAAGAAGGTCAAAACGTTGAATTCGAAATCGTTGAAGGCAACCGTGGACCTCAAGCTGCTAACGTTGTTAAAAGATAATAACTGCTAAATGTCAAAGGATGTCCTATTTATAGGGCATCCTTTTTTAATGGTTAAAGAAAGTAGCTCCAGCATCCAGCGACTAGTAAACTTCGCTAAACGGGTGCTTGCGCTTTTCTAATCAATTACACTTATCTTTAGTCTGACACGAATTTTCAACAGCACAGCCGGCGCATTTTCCTTTTTTGCTATTTTTAATGTATTTTATTAATGCCCAACCAGCATAACCAAAAATTGCAGCACCGATAATTATACTTGCCAACACGGAATTCCCCGCCCTTCTATAAGAATATCAGCCGAAAAACGCAAAGTTTCCGGCTGAATCGATCTTTAAGCATATCCAAGTGCACGACCTACCTGATATATGATTAAACATAATATATAAGCTAAGATAAGTGCGTAACCGATCGCAAATAGTGTCCATTTTACTGATCCAGTTTCCTTTTGAATGGTTGCTGTTGTTGCTAAACAAGGTACATATAAAAGAACAAAGGCCATAAATGTAAAGGCTGAAAGTGGGGTATAAGCACTCGCCAGCATCCCTTGTAACGAATCAACATCCGGCACATGATAAATTATGTTCATTGTTGAAACAACTACTTCCTTCGCAAAGAAACCAGTTATTAATGATGCACCAGCTTGCCAAGTTCCGAAGCCGATCGGTGCTAATAATGGTGCAAACACACCGCCAATCATGGCAAGGAAGCTATCATCCATTTCAACAGCCAATCCAGCTGGACCTACATATGACAATAACCAAATAACAACTGATCCAGCAAAAATAAAGGTCCCTGCTTTGCGAACAAAGCCTTTTCCTTTATCCCAAGTACTTCGAGCCAACGTTTGGAACTGCGGAACACGGTATGGCGGAAGTTCAATTACAAATACTGATGTTTCACTTTTTAAAATTGTTGAAGAAAATATTTTAGCTAAAATAAAGGCGAGAATAATACCTAATACATAAAGTGCTAGTACAACAAATGCCTGATTTGCAGCAAAAAATGCACCGACAAACAAAGCATACACAGGCAAACGTGCTGAACACGACATTAAAGGTGTCAATAAAATTGTTAATAATCTTTCCTTTGGTTGCTCAATTGTTCTTGCAGCCATAACCCCCGGAACATTACACCCGAACCCAATAATCATCGGAATAAATGACTTACCATTCAATCCCACAGATTCCATAATTCGGTCCATAACTAAGGCTACACGTGCCATATAACCTGAATCTTCTAAAACAGATATAAAGAAAAACAAAATAAAAATTTGTGGAACAAACACTAAGACGCCACCGACACCTGCAACAATCCCATCCAATACAAGCGATTGTATAAAATCGGAAGCACCAACACTTATTAAACCGGCAGTGAGCCATTCGGTTAACGGTCCTGAGAAAAACCCATCAAGAGCATCTGATAACGGAAAGCCGAGCCAGTTAAACGTAAGCATGAACATTATATACATAAGAAATAGAAAAATTGGAACACCCAATATTTTATGGGTTACGATCATATCAATTCTTTCTGTAAGTGGTAGTTTATCAGCTTTTTTTCGTTTTGCTGCATCATGAATAATATTATCAATGAACCCTTTTCTTACATTGTAAATTGCCTGATGCAATGATTTTCCTTCATTTTTTTCAAGTAGTTTTGCTTCTGTATCACGAAGCAACTGTTCTAACTCTTCACTCGTAATAAATTTTTGTAAATAGTCAAATACAACCTCGTTTCCTTCATAGAACTGTAAAGCTAACCATCTTAATGGCGGCAATTGCTCTGTAATTGACTTTCTCCTAGCAACAACTAATTGAGAAAGTTTTTCAATTCCATTTTCAATAACAGAACCATAGTATAAATTGAGCGGTTCTTTTCTTTGGGTTGATGATACAACGAGAAGCTTGCTTAATTCTTCGCAGCCTTTACCTGTTCGGGCAATAATAGGAACAATTCGAACTCCCAATTGCTTGCCCAATAATTGTTCGTTAATATCGATACCTCGATTTGTTGCAACATCCATCATATTTAAGCCAATGATCAGCGGCTTGCCGAATTCTAATAATTGAACAGTTAAATGTAGATTTCTTTCAAGCTGTGAAGCATCGACAATATTTAATACCTCTGTGAAAGTTTCATTAAGCAGAAAGTCAGTAACAACCCTCTCATCCCTTGAAAGTGGATTTAAAGAATAGATACCTGGGAGATCAATAAGATGTCCCTGCTTATTTCGAAGTAGCCCTACCTTTTTCTCAACGGTGACCCCGCTCCAGTTTCCTACATATTCATAGGAACCTGTTAAACTATTAAAAAGTGATGTTTTTCCGGTATTCGGATTTCCCAATAAGGCTATTTCAATCATGCTTTTTCCACCCGTATCGTTGCAGCTTCGTTTCGTCTTATTCCGACACACTGTCCATATGTTTCAATCATAAAAGGGCCTCCAAATGGCATGTTTCCCTTTAAACACACTTCTACACCTTCATAAATCCCCATATCTATTAATCTACGTTTCACTAAACCCGACAGTTTGGAAAAGTCACTTATTCTAGCTTTTTCACCTTGCTTTAAATCTGATAGCACCAAGTTTCATCCCTCCACATTCCAACAATGATAACCATTCTCATTCTTAATTATAAAAAAAATACGAGTTGTTTTCCACAAGAATTAATTTATTCAACAAAAGTGTATAAAAACCGAACACAAAATAGACATAAGTTGCTAATCGAAAGGAAAAGGGGGATATTATCCCCCACTTACAGGTGGTATCAATGCTACAACATCTCCAGCTTTCAATTCAAGTTGATCTTCTGCATATTCTTCATTAACAGCAACCATGACTGATTGAAGTGGTACATTATACTTTTCAGTTATTTTTTGTTTAAGTTCGCCCACAGTTATCGGCAATTCATTCCAGGTAACGCTAGACTCACCAATTGCTTCTTGAAGGTTAGCAAAAAGTAAAATATTAATCATTATCAAAGTCCTCCTTTTCAGGCTTCCCAGAAGGATAGGCTTTCTTTTCCAATTGATCGCCAATCCACAATTCGCCATCTTCCCAATGTTCCTTTTTCCAAATAGGAACAATTTCCTTTATTCGCTCAATCGCATATCGACTTGCTTCAAATGAATCAGCCCGATGTGGAGTTGAAACAGCGATAACAACAGCAATATCTGATATTTCAAGTCGACCAATCCGATGGGTAATGGCAACAACCGCGTCATGCCATCTTTCTTTTATTTCATCACCAATTTGTGCCAACTTCTTCTCAGCCATTGATTGATAAGCATCATACTCTAGATAGAGCGTTTTTTTACCTTTAGTCAATTCACGAACCGTTCCAATAAAAGTATTAATGGCCCCAGCTTCACGGCGTACTACTTTGTTGGTAACTTCTTCAATTGAAATCGGGTCTTTTGTTATTAAAAACAATTGTTCACTCAATTATATCTATCCTTTCAAAATAGGATGTAACCCAACTCAGATAATCGTTTTCATCATTAATATAAAATGTCGGTTTCCCTATCTTTGTCTCAAGTGGTTTGTACCAAGAAATTACAGCTTGGATATTTTCGAGCTGTTCCAAAAGCACTTCGTCCTCCCCTGTACGTAAAAGAACAACTTTTGGGAAAGCCTTTCTTTTAAACCCTTCAATCAAGATTATATCAAGTGGTAGGTTATTATAAAATGATAACATCTTAGGGAGCGTCCATCCTTCAACATCATAAGCATGAAGCTGGAGCATTCCTGCCCCTTCAACACCTGTCACAGTTGCACCTGCTTCTCTATGCTTAGCTGTATCCTTGTCCGTATCATATGAATCTGGGAAGCCACCGTGTCCATGATGTTTAATTGTACCAACCCTTATTCCACGGGCACTCATTACTTCAATTACCTTTGTTACCAAAGTCGTTTTACCACTATTTTGAAAACCAACGATTTGCAGTACCGGGATTGTTAATTCCACGGCCACTCGCTACCTACTTGATCTTCTAATAATAATACATCTACTTCATCACCCTTTGTAAAACCTCTCGTTCCCCCTGGAAGGATGATGAGTGAATCACAATCTACTAACGAGGTTACTACGTTCGATTTGTCTAAACCAGATGGTTCTACAAATAATTTACCTTCGTCAAACACTAATTTACTTCTTACAAATCTTGTAAACGGATTTGCTTTTGCAAAATCACTGTTTAACATTGCCTTTACCTTTTGCATATGTGGTTTCTGAGAATGGAACCAACTGCGTATGATCGGTCTGGCATAAAGTTCAAAGCCGACAAAACAGGCGGATGGATTACCGGATAGTCCAAATAAAAGTTTGCCATTGTACTGGGCAACAGTTGTAACACTTCCAGGTCTCATCATGATTTTATTAAACAGGACTTCAGCCCCTAGCTTTTTATAGATTTCAGGGACATAATCATAATCTCCAACCGAGACACCGCCGGTTGTAATGAGAATATCAACTTCATCCAACGCTTTCTTCACTGCTTCAAAGCAAGTGTCAAAATCATCTTCAAGTTTACCGTAATATTTCGCTTCAGCACCGACTCTATTGATCTGTGAGGAAATCATATAAGCATTGCTGTTACGAATTTTTCCCGGCTCCATTGGTTCATCAACGTCAAGAAGCTCTGTCCCGGTAGCATACAAACCGACAACTGGTTTTTTTACAACTGGGACTCTACTATACCCAAATGTAGCTAATACTGCTTTAACACCTGGATTTATTCTACGTCCTTCCTGAACAAGTACTTCCCCAGCTTTCGTTTCTGAACCTTGGTAGGAAACATTATCACCTGGTTTATATGGTCGTTTAATGACCATATATGGCTTTCCGTCCTTCTCAATGTCTTTTGCCAGCTCTAACATGACAACAGCATTGCACTCTTTAGGCATTAGGGCTCCTGTCATAATCCGTACAGCTTGGAAAGGACCGACTTCCTTCTTTGCTATGTACCCAGCACCAATCTCTTCAATAACTTCAAACTCAACTGGATTATCTAAAGAAGCATGGATTGAATCTTCAGCCCGAATGGCAAAGCCGTCATATGGTGCACGGTCAAATGGGGGGATATCGTGACTTGCCTTCACCGCATCCCCTAAATACCTTTGGTCACACTCATCTATTGATACATATTCTATTTCCCCTTTAGGGGCGTATTTCATAACGCGCGTAACTGCTTCTGGAATAGTAATTGCATCTCTTTTATCTAGCACAACATTCCGTGCCTCCTTTTAAGAGTCTTTCTTTAAACATGTGTTTATTCTAATTATATAACATTAGGATTACTGTGATGAATTTCACGTTTTTCCCGAATACTTTTATCAATATACAGAAAAACTCCATTTGCAGTCGTTTTTTTAGCAGAAATTCAAAAAAACGGCTATAAATAGAGTTATCTTTAATTGATTATGATAATGTTAAAACTTCATATTGCGAAGATAATTCAATAAACTTATCCATTCCACTGATTTTTCCGGCGGTAAGTTTAACTGAAACCTCATAATAATCTGCACATGTTTTGCATGCTAAGACTTCTACCCCTTGATTCTCAAGCTCTTTTAAGTGAACAGAAACAAGTGACTGATCAGTCATTGTAAAAACACCACGGTTCATGCAAAAAATGGCTTTTGGCTTTTGCTCTTTTTGTTTTAAAAGAGTAAAAAAGGTTTCTAGAACACCTTCCCCTAAATTTCTATCTCCTTGACCTAGTTGATCAGAAAGCACTAAAATCACTTTATTTTCCACTATCTTCTCTCCTTAATCGCTCCCTTAATCTGGAATACCTAATGCAATTTTGGCATAACGGGACATTTTATCTTTAGACCAAGGTGGTGTCCAAACAATTTTCACAATTGTTTCCTTAATTTCAGGTAGATCTGCTAAAGCATTTCTAACATTAGCTTCGATTGAACCAGCTAGTGGACAACCCATTGAAGTTAAAGTCATTTCAACTGTTAAAACCCCATTTTCATCCATCTCTAAACCATAGACTAGTCCTAAATTAACAATATCTACGCCTAGTTCAGGGTCTAGGACATTTTCTAATGCGCCAAGAATATTTTCTTCCAAAGCTTTATCCATTTCTCGCAACACCTTTCTCTGAAGCTTTTTTATTTCTTTTAGTATACCGAAAAATCAGTTCGGACAAAAATGATTTACATCAAGTTACAAAAATTTGCGAAACCATTGGACAGTTTCGAGAACCCCGTTTCTTGATACCTTGTGCCCCGCCTTTGCATCACTCAAGAATTTAAATCTCTCAGGATTATTTTTGTAGAGATCTTTATTATTTACATAAAACTCATGGGCATAATCATACGGAACAACCGAATCCTCTTTGCCATGCCAAAATAATAATGGACGATTGTGAAGCTTTTCCGGTTCAAGCGATAAATCATATGGTTTTAAACCATTGATTTTTTCTTCTAATTCTTCATCAGTGAAAGGCAGCTTTTCCCCATGCTTTTTAATCTCAGTAATGAGTCCATTCGCGAATTGCTTATAGGCAGGACAACCCATTAAGGAGACTGCCGTTTTTATCCATTCATATTGTTTTAAGGCTCCGAGCGTTATGATTCCGCCCATCGATAATCCCGCTACACCAATTCTTTGTTCATCAATAATCTCTTTTCTTACTAACTCTTTTCTAATTTCATTTAATTCGTGTATCGTCCGAACAACCATATCCCAGAATTTGTAATATATCTTTTCTGTACTAATATTTGAATGCTCCAACCGCTCCCCATGCAAATAAACCTCCGGTAAATAAACCCGGAAACCTTCATTTGCTAGTAAGTAGGCATAATGTAAATTATGCTCCTTTGCACTTGTGAATCCATGGATAAAAAATACTACAGGAGTTTTTTTATCCATTAGGCTTTGATTAGATACATGTAATGTTGGAACACCGGCAATCACTTCATGATTTATTGTAAACATACTTGGCTCCCTCATTATTCAGCTGAATAAAGTTAATCACTATTATATCCTACCATTTTTTCCTAATCCCTGAAAGTTTAAAGCCCTCATTAAAATGTGTTTTTCTAGACAAAAATTTCAAATAAAACTAAACTTAATGTACTGATCAGAAAAGCGGAAGCGCCTTGCTCATCGCCGTACAAACTGGAGCACTTCGAAATGAGATATAGGAAACACGACGAGGTACGAGTCGATGTTGACTTATCGTAGTGGAGGAGTGTGAAGTTTGCTAGGCGATAGGCGCTGGAGCTAGACACTGATGCTACTTTCTTAACTTTGACTAGAAAGGACTTGACGGGAATGAAACCACATTTAATTGCAATTGATTTAGATGGAACACTTCTTAGAGATAATAAAACAATATCAGAGCGAACATTGAATACGATCAATCATGTGCGAAAACTAGGCCATCATGTAATGATCGCTACTGGAAGACCTTTTCGTGCAAGTCATGTATATTACAAGCAAATGGGGTTAGATACACCCATCGTAAATTATAACGGTGCTTATGTTCATCATCCACATGATGCTGCTTGGGGTACTTTCCATTCACCGCTTGAACTTAATATTGCCCAACAAATTATTGATACGTGCGGAAAATACAATATTAGAAATATTATGGCCCAGGTTAAAGATGATGTTTTCTTACAAACATATGATGAGGCGATCATGGAATTTCTCACATTCGGTAATCCTCCTAAAATTGAAATCGGTCATGTACGCGAAAACTTAAAAACAGAGACGACTTCTATCCTTATTCATTCAAAGGAAGATGAAATAGACACGATCCGTCATCACCTTGCAAAGGAAGTCGGCCATTTTATTGAACACCGTTCTTCAGGTTCACCATGGAATATTATTGAAATTATTAAGGCGGGTATTAATAAAGCGGTAGGTGTTAAGAAGGTTGCTGACACGTACGAGATTCCAGAAGAACGGATTATTGCCTTTGGTGATGAGGATAACGACCTTGAAATGCTCAAGTTTGCGAAATATGGGGTTGCTATGGGGAATGCAATTGATGAAGTTAAATCGACTGCCTACGATGTCACTAATTCAAATGAGGAAGATGGATTGGCACAATTTTTGGAAAAATTCTTTAAAATTTCCTAGGCATAGATCCCGACATCTTGATCAAAATAAGGATGAGTCATCTTGAAATTTGAACTCAAGAATAGGGGGAACTACCATGAGTAAAAAAAGTAAAACTAAACGTTTTTACCAACAAAGTGCTGATGCGATGCAACGATACCATGAAAAAATCCCTTATTATTCTACCTTAGCGGAAGCTGAAGAAAAAGAGCGAAAACACGAAGAACAGGTTAATTCTTCACTTGGGGGCATTTAACGATGGGTAATAAACTTTTTCAGTTGGCTAAAGAAGCCGTTTTTTGGGCGGAGACAACC
>JAEWMK010000507.1 GCA_023457235.1 Bacillota bacterium | reverse complement strand
GATTCAAAGGTTAAAGTGGTGATCGAACGAAAATCCGAGCAACAGTTTTCGATAGAAATTAACAAACAGACCAATATTGAGATACCACCAGACATCTTTTCTTGTTTAGCAGATAAAGTAAGGCAGTTAAAAGGAAGCATCGAAGTCGCTTGTGACAACGAAAAAACAGTGCTAACTATGAATTTTTTTCTAAACTTGTTATTAAGTAGCAAGCCTTGGGATAGCTCCCATCATTAATTAGGACCCACATTCCAACTGGGTCTTTTTTCTTTATGCTACCATTCACCAGCCCCTCCTACAAAAGTCATTATTTTATGATCAAATATAAATAAATCCTCTTCAATGAACGAATTGTGAACATCTTGTTACAGACTACGAAAAAATACGTGTTTACCCCACATTGTTCTACGGTATTCCCCTGATAGGAACTACTTTTTAAAACGAATACAATGGTGTTGTTGAAAAGAAAGGATGGGTGAGAATGGAAGGAGCAAAAAATTTAAATCCGCTAGAAAGTGATCGCTACGAATCTAAAAGAAAGGGTCGCATTACTCGTTGGAATCCAGAGGATGAGAGGTTCTGGAATTCGGAAGGGAAACGACACGCAAATCGAAATTTGTGGATATCGGTAGTCGCTCTATTTTTAGCATTTGTTGTTTGGCAAATTTGGTCAGTCGTGGCAGTTAATTTGAATGATGTAGGGTTTAGCTTCACTTCAAGTCAATTATTTACCCTTGCAGCATTGCCAGGTTTAGTGGGGGCAACGCTTAGAATATTCTTTACTTTTATGCCGGGAATTGTTGGGGGTAAAAACTGGACGGTTATCAGTACTGCTTTACTGTTGCTACCTGCTGTTGGTATAGGAATAGCCGTTCAAAATCCTGAGACATCATTTACAACAATGGCAATTCTAGCAGCTCTTTGCGGAATAGGTGGAGGAAACTTTTCATCCTCGATGGCTAACATCGCTTACTTTTTTCCTAAAAAATTAAAGGGATCAGCAAATGGTATAAATGCTGGACTTGGAAATCTAGGTGTAAGTGCTGTTCAATTTGTAACACCACTTGTTATTGCAACTGGAACTTTTGCAGGAATTTTCGGTTCCTCCCAAGTATCAGGGACTGGAAAAGAAGTTTGGATTCAGAATGCTGCGTATATTTGGGTTATCCCCATTGCACTTGTAACGATTATAGCCTTTTTTGGAATGGATAATTTGCCAAATACAAAACAATCAGTGAAGGAACAAGCTATTATTTTTAAAAATAAACATACATGGATTATGTCATGGCTTTACACGATGTGCTTTGGTTCATTTATCGGCTATGCCGCAGCGTTTCCATTATTAATTAAATCTGAGTTTCCAGAGGTAAATGCGCTTCAATTAGCATTCCTTGGTCCACTTGTAGGCGCATCCGTAAGACCGATTGGTGGTTGGATCTCTGATAAATTAGGAGGTGCGATTGTAACATTCTGGGACATAATCATTATGATTGCAGCCACAACTGGCGTTATTTACTTTTTAAATCAGCATAATTTTACCGGCTTTCTTATTATGTTTATTATTCTTTTCTTCACAACAGGTATCGCCAATGGTTCAACGTTCCGGATGATTCCGATAATTTTTGAACCGAAACAAGCATCACCTGTTCTAGGCTTTACAGGTGCGATTGCTGCCTATGGTGCCTTTATCATTCCAAAGATTTTTAGTTGGTCGATTTCAACTTCCGGCACTGCCAACTTAGCACTCTATCTATTTATTGCCTATTACGTAATCAGTCTAGTTATTTGCTGGTATTATTATTCTCGTAAAAATGCCGAAGTAAAATGCTGATGTCGGGCTTTATTGCAAATATAAGTTAGAAAACGGATTGGGGAGAAGACAACAATGAGTAATTTAAAAGATTTCTTTAAAAGTGGACATTTACCTACCTTGATCACGTCATTTCTCTACTTTGATATTAGCTTCATGATCTGGGTAATAGTTGGGGCCACTTCAACGTTTATTGTTCAGGATTTTGGACTGTCTCCTGTAGAAAAAGGTTTGATGGTTGGTATTCCTGTTTTGGGTGGTTCGTTGCTGCGGATTCCGATGGGATTACTTGCAGACCGCTTTGGTGGAAAACGAATGGGAATTATCGGAATGCTACTGACGATGATTCCGCTTTTCTGGGGCTGGCTCTATGGAAATTCGTTGACAGAAGTTCAAGCGTTCGGTTTTTTACTAGGAATAGCCGGGGCAAGCTTTGCTGTGGCCCTACCGCTCGCGAGTCGCTGGTATCCTCCTAAGCATCAAGGATTGGCAATGGGGATTGCAGGAGCTGGGAACAGTGGAACTGTTTTAGCAACATTGTTTGCACCGCGAATTGCTGAGGCCTTTGGTTGGCATGCTGTATTTGGCTTTGCACTTATTCCCTTAGCAGTGGCCTTTATCTTTTTCATTATTTTTGCCAAAGATAGTCCAACTGCTCCGAAGCCACAAAAGCTTTCCGAGTACTTAGCGATTGTAAAAGTAAAAGAAACATGGATATTTAGCTTCTTTTATAGTTTATCATTTGGTGGATTTGTGGGACTAACAAGCTATCTTGGGATCTTCTTTGTGGATCAATATGGAGTGGATAAAGTGACCGCAGGGGACTTTGTTACCTTAACGGTATTTGCAGGAAGCTTTGTTCGTCCAATCGGAGGGTATATCGCAGACCGCTTAGGTGGTATGAGCCTGCTCATAAAATTATTTTTACTAGCTGCCATTGTGCTTGATTTAATCGGCATCTTACCATCTGTTTATATAGCTCTTGGATTGTTTGTTATTGCGATGGTCATTTTTGGAATTGCCAACGGGGCGCTGTTTCAAGTCATCCCAACAAGATTTCCAAAGGAAGTTGGAATTATCACGGGCTTTGTTGGCGCAGCTGGAGGTCTCGGTGGGTTCTTTTTACCAAATATTCTGGGCACGTTTAAAGAGATAACTGGAACCTATGCGTTTGGATTTTGGTGGATCGGCACGACCTACCTAGTAGCCCTTGCAATGCTAGTGTGGCTAAAGAACTCATGGAAGAATAACAAAAATCGAGTTGAAGGGTCCGCTCTTGATGAAAATGCTATTTAATGAAAACACACCATTAAAATAAATCAACAATACCTTCTATATGACCACTGAAGAAACACGAAAAAAAGGAGAATTTTATGAAAACAAAGTCTGGAAAGCTCTTTAATAAGCTTCGTTATTTTAAACCAATAGAGTCCTTGTCCGATGGGTGGAGCCAGCTTTCTGAAGGAAATCGTGATTGGGAAAAAGTTTATCGCCAGCGTTGGCAGCATGATAAGGTGGTGCGGACCACACATGGAGTAAATTGTACGGGTTCCTGCAGCTGGAAGGTTTTTGTAAAGGACGGAATTATTACGTGGGAAAATCAACAAACTGATTATCCAAGCTGCGGACCGGACATGCCGGAGTTTGAACCAAGAGGTTGCCCCCGTGGCGCTAGTTTTTCTTGGTATGTCTACAGCCCGCTTCGTGTTAAATATCCTTATGTCCGTGGTACACTTCTTAAATTATATCGTCAGGCACTAAAGCAGGAAAATGATCCTGTCAAGGCATGGACAAGTATTGTTGAGGATCCCGAAAAGGCGGAAGTTTACAAATCTGCTCGTGGAAAAGGAGGCTTCGTTCGTGCCACTAGGGAGGAAGTGAACGAGATGATTTCCGCTTCCCTCATTTATACAATCAAGAAATACGGTCCAGACCGTGTGGCCGGTTTTACACCGATTCCAGCAATGTCCATGGTTAGCTATGCAGCAGGGGCACGATTCTTATCGATGCTCGGTGCACCGATGTTAAGCTTCTATGATTGGTATGCGGACCTGCCACCAGCATCCCCACAAATTTGGGGTGAGCAAACGGATGTACCGGAAAGCAGTGATTGGTACAATTCAACTTACATTATGATGTGGGGCTCCAATGTTCCGATGACAAGAACACCTGACGCCCATTTTATGACGGAAGTCCGTTATAAAGGAACAAAGGTTGTAGCAGTTAGCCCCGATTACGCAGAAAATGTGAAGTTTGCGGATGATTGGCTGAATGTTAAACCTGGTGAGGATGCTGCCCTTGCGCAGGCGATGACTCATGTTATTTTAAAAGAATTTTATGTAGATCAACAAATAGAATATTTCTATGACTATTCAAAGAAATATACAGATCTACCGTACTTGATTACCCTAAAGCAGACCGGGGATGCTTATGTGTCTGATCGTTTCTTAAATGCCGGTGATTTAGGAATGCCGCTTGCGAATGCAGAGTGGAAGACGGCGGTTATCGATAAAGAAACAAAGAAAATTGTTATTCCTAATGGCAGTATTGGACATCGTTGGGGAAATAAGGGCCAGTGGAATCTTCTCCAAAGGGATGAACAAGGCCAATCCTATGATCCGGAATTAACCGTTCTTGGACACGAGGATGACATCGTTGATATTGAACTGCCGTATTTTGACTGCAATGGCACAAGGACCATTTCTCGTTCTGTACCGGTTAAAAAGGTTACGAAGCCATCGGGAGAACAAATCGTTGTGACGACTGTGTTTGATTTAATGCTCGCCCATTATGGGGTTACTCGGGATGCGCTTGGTAGAGGAACTTCTTCTTATGAAGAGGAACAACCATATACACCCGCTTGGCAGGAAAAGTATACAGGAATAGATAGAAACTTAGTGATTAAGATTGCTAGAGAGTTTGCCGAGAATGCTGTTGATAGTAAGGGGCGCTCGATGATTATAATGGGTGCAGGCATCAACCACTGGTTCAATGGCGATGTTATTTACCGCAGCATTTTAAATCTAGTGCTTTTAACAGGTTCGCAAGGTGTAAATGGTGGAGGCTGGGCTCATTATGTTGGCCAAGAAAAATGCCGCGTTCCGGAAGGCTGGGGAACAATTGCCTTTGGACGCGACTGGTCAATGCCGCCACGCCTGCAAAATGCAACCTCCTACTATTATTTTGCTACTGACCAATGGCGCTATGAAGAAACAAAGCTGAATGAACTGGCATCACCACTTATAAAAAAATCAAGATATCAGCATTCAGCTGATTATAATGTTCTCGCGGCGCGACTAGGATGGCTTCCTTCTTATCCGCAATTTAACCGAAACTCAATAGAGTTGTTTAATGATGCGAAAAAGGCAGGAGCAGAAACGTCAGAGGAGGCCGTTAAGTATGTGGTTGATGAATTAAAGACGGGAAAAATGGAATTTGCGATTGAAGATCCGGATAATCCAGTGAACTTCCCAAGAAATTTATTTGTATGGCGTTCTAATTTAATCTCAAGCTCTGGTAAAGGACACGAATATTTCTTAAAGCATTTGCTAGGTACATCGAACGGCCTACTTGGTCAGGAAAATACAGTGATGAAGCCGGAGGAAGTTAAATGGAGAGAAGAAGGGGCCGAAGGGAAACTTGATCTTCTTGTTACAGTTGATTTCCGTATGGCGGGTAATGCGCTGTATTCAGATATTGTCCTACCAGCGGCAACCTGGTATGAAAAGCATGATATCAGCAGCACCGATATGCATCCATTTGTCCACCCGTTTAATCCGGCGATTAATCCACCTTGGGAGGCCCAATCGGATTGGGATACATTCAAAGGGATTGCCAAGGCCTTTTCAAAGCTGGCGGAAAAGCATTTACCACAAACCGTCAAGGATCTCGTCACGATGCCGCTTCAGCATGATTCACAGGATGAAATTGCCCAGCCATTTGGGAAAGTTGTGGACTGGAAAAAAGGAGAAACAGATCCGGTGCCAGGACGGACAATGCCGCGGTTAACCTTTGTTGAGCGGGATTATACAAAGCTTTATGAAAAATTTATCGGGCTAGGACCATTAGCAGAGAAAAATCCGGTAGGCGCCCACGGTATTTCTTTTTCAGTAGACGAGCAATATGAGCAGCTAAAGGG
>JAEWMK010000506.1 GCA_023457235.1 Bacillota bacterium | reverse complement strand
TCGGCCAATAGTGTCAAAATTCATTTGGTAAAAAGCGAGGTGGAATCATGAGCTTTGATCGGGAGCTTGATAAATCATTTGATGCAGCAGGGGATGCTATTGAAAAGGGTGTTGCTTCATTTTGGTCAAAAGGAATAGTACCTTATTTCCGCAGTGTTAGCATTGGATTAAGCGAGGTTTATCGCAAAAAGGAATGGAAAAGCTTTGCTTTTGCGTTGGCAATTACAGTAGCAATAGGAATAGTGGCATTCAGTGTTGAGTATTTTTATTTATCAAAACTTGAAAATGCTTTTATTAACTGGCTCTATCATAGGCAAAAGCTACTTCCATATCCGCTGACAATCGTAGTAGCATTTTGGGGAATAACATTTTATTTCAACTTACATGGTAAGCAAATTGAGAAATTGAAGAAACGATTTATAATAGCCTTTGAACGCTGCGGATTATGCAGTCGTAGAAGGGTTATCAACGATAATAAAGCAGTTCCAGAATACCCAACGTTACTAAAACAGTGGACGGATTGGGATGGTGGGACTGTTTTTTTATTCAAAAATGTTGGGTTACCGATTGAAACATGGAAAAATGCAAAAGATTATTTAGTTGCTTCACTAGAAATGAAAATTGCGGACATTGAACTTCATAATAATAATCCTGGTTATATTACCATCAAAATTGGAGGGGCAGAGATTCCTAAAATTGTGGAATATGATACAGAGTATTCGGGCAAGGCTGGAGAGCATTCAATTGTTGTCGGGGTTTCTAAGGATCGTCATGTTATGCATGATTTTCCGTCTATTCCACATTTATTAATTGCTGGGGCTACTGGTGCTGGTAAAACTGTTGTAGCTAACGGTTTACTGTATCAATGTATTACGAAATTAAAAGCTGTTTGCTTCATCGTGGACTTTAAAGGTGGTGCCGACTATCCCGAATTTGAGGATATAGGAATTGACATTATTTCCGATCGGGAAAAATTAGTGAATCTTTTAAATCGCTTAATAACCGAACATAAAGAGAGAGTAAAGCTTTTTAAAGAGAACAGAGTAAGTAATATTGTTGAATACAACAAGAAATTTCCAAAGAAAAAACTGCGTAGAGTATTCCTTTTAATTGATGAATTAGCAGAACTAACGGATAAAAAAAGTTGTTCCAAGGATGAGCAAGAGTTAGTTGACATTGTGATTGGGCAATTATCCACAATAGCACGTTTAACGCGATCAACTGGGATTAACCTGCTTCTAGCTACACAGCGTCCAGATGCAAATGTCATTCCAGGGCAGATTAAGAATAATGTTCCTGGACGAATATGCGGCTACTTCAAAGATGAAATTGCTTATCGTATTGTTTTGGACTATGTACCAAATCCTTTGTTGCCCAATCCTAAGCAGCAGCCTGGTCGTTTTGTATACAGCTTAGGAGCTGAAGATTTTTATATTCAAACCCCATATTTCCAACGACAGAAGCATGTTGATAAGTCTCTAAAAATGGATTATGAAACAGGGGTACTGACATTACAAGGGGTATTAGAACAAATAGATGAGCCAGTTCAAGAAAGTTCCCCAGTAGCATCTAAGAAAGCTAGATTTATAGATATAAATGCCCTAGAAGATGAGGATGATTGAAATAGGGCTATGGTATTAATCATTTAAATGGTTAGTAGATAATCATATAAGTAGTCATATGAATAGTCACAAGGTCTAGAACATGGTTAGTATAGCTAAAACCATTGCTATGAAAGGGTTTGAAGGTATTATTTAGTTATTATTTAGTAAGCGAAGCTCGTTCGGGACGGACGACTGCTGAACGAGTACGGAAGGATGAGCATAGGAACATGTCTGCATGTTTCTATGTGAATGACTGAAGTATGAAGGGAAGTAGGAGGGAGGGGAGAACGGCGGAGCGCACGGTTGAGGGACGAGGAACGATGTCCCTTAGTGAAAATGGAGGGTCTGAAGGAGGGACTTGCCACAAAATGTTGCAGAATTTCCATTTAGATTGCCCTATTTCAACTAACTTTTTTGTGAAATTCGGTAAAAACTTTCACAGCAGCTATATCAGACATGAAATTCACAAAGCATGGGGAATGCATAGTAAGCAGTTTTATCCAGAAGTTCGAAGACGACTTTATTTTTTTGGTGGTCTGCGGTTAAATATTGAGCTGCATTCATGTTGGAGAGAAGCTTTTCGTTATGCTGAAGAGTGGAACCGTTATCCAGGAGTTAAGAAAGATGAACTTCAAATAGAAAATGAAATACAACAAGGAAAATGGAAAATCAAGAAAGGGACGCTGGAAATCGATGAGCCAACTTGGCTTTCGATAGCGTCTCTTTCATTTTCTCGCGATGCAGAAAAAGAAAGCCCTAACCATTTGTTTTTAAAAGAATTGTTTAAGTTTTATATCCACCGATATTATGAGGAGTTCAAGGTAAGGGAAGAAGTGAATCTAAACTTATACGGTGATCGGGTTCGTTGTGATGTTGTTATTAAGACTCGAGAAAAGCAGATTGTTGGGGAGATGGGGGGAGTTCAGCTTTGGAAAATTATTGCTCTTTTGTATAAAGGAAATGAAGTTGTAGTTATGCCGCATTGGACAAAGCAAAAGGTGAATCCGTTTTTAAGAAAAAAATTGATTTACGATTTTTATATTTTTCATTCATAAAGGTGATGTAAATGGAGATTAGTACAAAGAGAAAAATGCAACATAGCTTATATAAGTATGAAGTATTGACAGCTCAGCAATTAGCGATAATTCACTCCTATAAAAGAAAGTCCATCTATCCGTGTATAGCGGACCTTAATAAGAAAGGGGTAATAGGTAAGATAGATGTTCCAGCCATTGGTAGAGGGTCTAAAGCTTATCACCTTACAAGTGCTTCAGCTAAACAAGTTGCAGAAGACTTTAATGAATTAGGGTTCTTTAGGGATAAGGATTGGAACACGGCCCCAAATGGCATAATCAATACGTTACTGGCGAATCAGTTCTTTTGTGAATTGATAAAAGCAACAAAACATATTCCAAATTCAGGACTGACAGATTGGAAGGGAGGGCGGACGTTATTTCAGCCTTATATCATAGCCGGAGAAAGCAAATTGCCACCTAAAATGAATGGATTTGCAACCTTTTATTTTGAAGATAAGGTTCGCCCAATTTATTTGAATGTTTTAACGGGAAATGAGAGCTTACTAGTTTTAGAAGATATGCTAGTTTCACATAGGGATATGATAGAAAGAGAAAGACCAAATGATTTTGAAAATGCTCTATTTCTTTTATTGTACCTAGGCTCAATTGGAAAAACTGCATTGAAACTTTGGAAAAATAGGAATAGTGAAAGAAAGAAAATCCCCTTCTTAGCAGTAGCGAATTTTGAATTATTGTCTAGTGAGGGGATTTTTAGTTCTGCATGGTTAACTCCAAATAACAAGGAGTTAATTTCAATTTCTGATATGCCAGGACTTCCAATAAAACAACAACTTTCAAATAGTGACTTGATTGGTAAGAAACAAGTAATTAAATTGCAATTTAACACAGTTATTCAATCATTAGAGTTT
>JAEWMK010000505.1 GCA_023457235.1 Bacillota bacterium | reverse complement strand
CTCCAACAAAGACTAGATGGAGTGCAAAATAGTTCCAATGGTTCCTAATTTTTTTTAAAAGTACAAGCGCCTGGATGGCGCTTGCGCTTTTTTATTTAAAAATATTTAGATCTTTGTTTTCGCCTGTTTGATTTGATTAATTCCTGTTGCCAATTTTTGATCAACAAGTTCAGCATCATCTATATGCTTCATAATAGCATCATTTACTTCTGAAAAAAGATCTGTAGTAACACTTATTTCTTTCATAACATCGCCACTATATTCTTTTTGTTCTTTTATCGTTTGAATGACGTCATTGACCTCACCTTGGACGGAGCCGATTACTTTTTGGATCTCGTCAATTTTTTCTGTTGTTATCGTACTTAAATCGATTCCTTCTCTTACAAAGATGATACTTTTTTCATTTGCTTTTAGGGCTGCATCGATCTCTTGTTGGATTTTCTTAGTCAATTCGCTAATATTTTTTGTACTGTTTGCTGTGTTTTCAGCAAGCTTTCGAACTTCACTGGCAACCACCGCAAACCCTTTTCCGTGCTCACCAGCACGTGCAGCTTCAATAGAAGCATTTAGGGCCAACAGATTAGTTTGCTCTGCAATATCAGTAATGACTTTCACGATATCCTCAATTTCTTTTGACCGGACCCCTAATTGCGTCATGCTTGAGGAAGTTTCGATCGACTGTTCTCCAAGTTGTTTAATTAGCGATTCTACCTTACTAACGGAATCGCGGCCTTCGATTGATTTGTTGACCATTTCCGTCGTTGATTCAATTAGAACTTGTCCTTTTTCTGTCATCGTTGAAGAAATTTGATTGGATTGTGCGCTAATTGAATTAACTTTATCAAATCGTTCTTTTATTTTAGAAACGAAATCAGCCAATACATAATGTTGATTATTCACAATTTCATGCTGATCAACTGTCCCTACTAATTCTTGATAGAGACTATCTAATAAAACCTGAATATCATTTGTTGAATATTGATTTTCCTTTATATCGTTTAATCTTTCTTTCAGCTCAGCATTCTCTGCTCTTAAACGTTCTATCTCCCTTTTTTGACCAAACATCCTAAAATCCTCCTTTATCCCTAGGGATAAACTCATAACACATAATTACTTATTACTATACATGAACTTTTAAAATTATTTAACAAAAAAACTCTCATAAATGAGAGTTTTTTGTGAATCTTTGTATTTAGGAGTCGAATTCCTCCAACTTTACAAAAGTTTCATTGATTACAGAACCATCCTTCGCGCTCTTTTCATATAATTCTAATGTCAAGACACCATCTGTCGGAAGTTGGTCTTCTGGAATAGAAATTTTTAATTCAAAAGGTGACCAAGCAGGTGCACCTTCATTTGCAGTTACTTTTGTTTCCTCAATTAAATAATCATGACCATCTTCCACAGTATAAAAGAATACCGCTTCAAATACTCTTACTTCACCGTTAACAACATATTCTCCATTTTCCCCTGAAACTGAGATATTTCGAAAAGCAGTTGACTCACTTTGTTCATCATTTTCTTCTGGTGGATCTTGTGAATCTTCTATTGGAGTTTCCGTTTGTGGTGTTTCTGTTTGATTAGCGGGTGTTTCAATTTCCTCAGTCCCATTACCGTTTTCAACGTTCTGGTCCCCAGTCCCGCAAGCAGTCATGAACATCAGCGCAGCAAAAAATACAATACAAAATCCTAATTTTCTTAAATTCACCCTTATCTCTCCTCTCTAAAGTTCTTATACATTAGTCGTTCAAATGCCTTAAGAGTTTCAAATTATCACTCTTTGCGAAAGAACCCAAAAATTCCTGCTGTTTCAACTATATTAGTAAATGCCTTTGGGTCTACGTTTCTAATTATTCTTTCTAAATCAAACAACTCATACCTCGTAATCACGATAATCAACATTTCTTTCTGTTCCTTTGAATAGGATCCTCTAGCAGGAATTGATGTTATTCCTCTTACCAACCTTTCATGAATTGCTTTTGTAAGTTCTTCCCCTTTATTCGTGATAATCATGGCGGTAAGCTTTTCATGTCTAGTATGTATCGTATCTATGATACGTGTCGTTACATAAAGCGTAACTAATGTATATAATGCTTTTTCCCAACCATATAATAACCCGGCCATTATAATTATAACTGCATTCAAAGCAAAAATATAGGTGCCTACAGGCTTATCCTTCATCCTTGATAAAATCATGGCAATAATATCAACCCCACCAGTGGAAGCACCCCATCTTAATGTAAAACCAGCACCAACAGCCAAGATTACTCCACCAAACACCGCATTTAAAAGGATATCCTCTGATAAAGGATAAACCGGAATAATTTCTAGGAAAAAAGTCGTTGCCGCTACACTAAAAAAACTGTAAATTGTGAAGGATTTCCCAACTTTCATCCACCCTAAAATCGTTACCGGAACGTTTAAGAGGAACAACAGGATTCCTGTAGAAATAGTTATAGGTGTATACTGTGTCAATATACTAGATAAGAGCTGGGCAATACCGGCAAAACCACTAGAATATACATTTGCAGGAATTAAAAATAAGTTTAAGCTCACTGCCGTTAACATTGCACCTGCTAAAACAACAAGTAATTTTTTCATCTCTAGCCAAAGCACAGCGTTACCTCCGTCCCTAATTTTTTAATGAAGTTAAATATTTCTCACGTATTACCAATGTTTCCATATGTCTTACCTTTCATTACAAAAATTGAAATTATGGTATGTAAAACGTACAATATGTAGAGAAGGAAAATATTTCTGAAAGGAAAGATTCCAATGAGTGTAAAAATTCTCGCTGACAGTGCTTGTGATTTACCCATAGAGTTATTCGAATCACTAAATATAGATTTACTGCCGCTAGTCGTTCAGATAGATGATCAACAATTCTATGATTTAGAAACCATTCAACCAAAAGATTTATATGACCAAATGCGCAATGGAAAAGCGCCAAAAACGGCACAGGTTCCCCCTGCACGATTTGAGGAAGCATTTATGAAATATGCCGAAAAGAATGAACCGTGCATCTATATTGCATTTTCATCCGAGCTTTCCGGTACATATCAAACTTCAACACTTGTAAAAGATGATGTGTTAGAAAAATATCCTGATTTTGATTTAACAATTATTGACACAAAAGCCGCATCACTCGGCTATGGTTTAATTGTAAAAAAAGCTGCCGAATTAGCGCAGGAAGAAAAATCAAAAGATGAAATCCTGTCCGTTATTGATTTTTACTGTACTCATATCGAGCATTTATTTACCGTAGATTCATTAGAATATTTATATCGCGGTGGACGGGTCAGTAAAACCTCTGCATTTGTTGGAGGCTTACTTAACATAAAACCCATTTTAAATGTTGAGAATGGAAAACTAGTTCCTCTAGAAAAAATGAAAGGACGAAAAAAGGTCCTCAAACGCATCGTCGAAATTATGAAGGAGCGCGGTGACGGTTTAAATCAGCAAATTGTAGCCATAAGTCATAGTGATGACCTTGAGACAGCCGAAATG
>JAEWMK010000504.1 GCA_023457235.1 Bacillota bacterium | reverse complement strand
GTTCTTAATGCCCCATAACCTATACAGAATGAAAAATCGCCCTCATTTATAGTTTTTAAAACTTCATCTTTCGTGCAGCAGTCCATCCAGTTGCTTACAAAATTTTTCCACTCCATCTCATTCATATAAAATTCCTCCTGTTTTTAAATTATCATAATTAAAATTCCTTCCTGCATTTTTACATTGCAAGTACTGTGCCAACATAAAACTATTGATAAATCAACATTATAGCTTTAATTATCGTTCAGATAATTAACATCAATAACTAAGGATGTACAATAATTTAATACCTGTAAATTCTTTTATGGAAAATATGGATATATGACAGATTTATTTTTAGAAATGATTAATGAAGTATTCCTGGAATTATAAAATAGCGTCTCGTAATAAATAAAAGGAATGTACGATCCTATGTAAACAAAATAAACAAAACGTTCAAAAAAACAACAAAAAAACAGTTTGTTATTTTAGTTAGTTGGTAAATTACCGATAAATACTACTTCCTTAAGTTTGGCACAGTTCTTGCATTTATAATTTTCGAAAACAAAAATTAAAAAAATCAATCTTACAAACTAGTAAGTAATGGGAGGAGAAATTTAAATGGATTTTAATCTTACACAAGACCAATTAGAATTACAAAAATGGGCAAGAAATTTTGCAAAGGAGAAATTTTCTGAAAAAGCATATACATGGGTGAGAAATCATGAAGTACCTTGGGTAAATACAAAAATACTTGCGGATCATGGACTTATGGGAATGACTATAGCTGAAGAAGATGGAGGCCAGGGGTCACCTTTAGTTGATGCAATTATTGTAATGGAGGAAATAGCCAAGGTTTGTCCGAGCACAGCAGACATGTTTCAGGTAGGTAACTTTGGTGCAATCAGACAATTGGCTGCATACGGAAGTAAAGAATTAAAGGATCGGATATTACCATCAATTTTAGCTGGAGAAAAATTAATTTCCGTTGCGATGTCTGAACCAAATGCAGGGTCCGCTACTACAGATTTAAGCACAAAGGCACGAATTGAAGGAGATAAAGTTATTATTAATGGATCTAAAGTATTTAATACACATGGCCCTCATAATTCTTACTATGTTGTTTGGGTTCGTTTCGGAGACAGCGTGAAATCTTCAGGAGCTATTTTAGTAGAAAGAGATGCACCTGGATTTACAGTTGGTAAAACAGAAACACATATGTCAGGGGAAGAACATTGTGCTTTATACTTTGATAATTGTGAAGTACCAGTAGGTAATATCCTAATACCAGAAGATGGTTTTAGAAGATTATTTACAATGTTTAATATTGAAAGAATGGGAAATACATCAAGATCACTAGCCCTAGCGCAGGCTGCTTTCGATATGGCTGTAGAGCATGCTAAAGAAAGAAAACAGTTTGGAAGACCGCTAGCTGAATTCCAAGGCATTCAATGGAAAGTGGCAGAAATGAAGATGAAGTTGGATGCGGGTAGACTATTACTCTATCGTGCAGCAACGAATGCAGATAAGGGTGCTCCAAGTCCGTTAGAAGCATCAATTGCAAAAGCTTATATTAATACAACTGCCTTTGAAGTAGCTCATGAAGCTGTCCAAATTTTTGGTGGATATGGATATTCAACAGATTATCCGCTTGAGTATATTTTTAGAAGAATTAGAGGTTGGATGATTGCCGGCGGTACACCGGAAATGTTAAAAAATAAGATTGCTGAAGATGTGTTTGGTATGAAATTCAGCCAAAGAAAGAAATAAAAGGGAGAGAAATATATTGAATCAAAATAAAACGGTAGAAATAAATGAGACTGTTAATATAGCTCCTGGGACGTTTTTAATGGAATATGAAGGTGCTGAGCTTCTAAAGCGATTTAACCTTCCAGTTGCCCAATCATTACTAGCAACTTCGAAACAGGAAGCCATTGAACATGCAAAAGCAATTGGATACCCGGTTGCGTTAAAAGGGATGTCTAGAGAAATTGTTCATAAAACAGAAGCTGGTATTGTCAAAGTTAATATTACCAATGAATTTGAATTGGTTGAAGGTTTTGAGAAAATTTTGAAAAATGCATCCCAATATAATAGTCAAGCGAAGATGGATGGAATCCTCGTGCAAAGGCTTGCCCCAAAGGGAATTGAATTAATTTTTGGGATCAAGAAAGACCCAACATTTGGTCATCAGCTAGTGATCGGTTTTGGTGGAACTCTAGTAGAAATAATAAAAGATTTTACGATGAGAATGATGCCAGTTTCGATTAGTGATGTTGAAGAAATGATCAGGGAATTAAAAAGCTATCCGATTATTGAGGGTTATCGTGGACAAAGTGGTATAGATAAAAACTTAATATATTCCATATGTCTTTCACTAAATGATTTAGTAGAGGAAATGCCTAAAATTGAAGAGTTAGATCTAAATCCGGTTATTTTCACAAGTAATGAGGCATTTATATGTGATGTTCGAATTTTAATGGGTGAACATGAAGAAAGTAATGAGATAGCTCGTGATTTAATTAATATCAAACATATGCTTAATCCAAAATCAATCGCTGTAGTTGGTGCGTCAACGAATGAAAAGAAAAACGGTGGAAGACTGTTTCGATACATTGTTGAAAATAATTACAGCGGCAAGCTTTATCCGATTAACCCCGGGGCTGACGAAATAAAAGGTTTTAAGGCATATCCAAGTTTAACAGATGTACCGGATGAGATAGACGTAGCATGTGTTATTGTTGGTGCCACGCATGTTCCAAAAGTAATGGAGGAATGCGTTGCAAAAGGAGTTAAAGCAGTTATTATATATTCTTCTGGTTTTGCTGAAATAGGTGAAGAGGGCAAAAAGCTTCAAGACGAAGTGTTACGCCTAGCTAAAGATGGAAATATTAGAGTGTTAGGTCCAAATTCCATCGGGATTGCTAGCCCAGGGAAAAATGTTTACACAGCTTTTGGAGCAGCTCTTGAGTCTAAAATTAAAGTACCTGGTAATATCGGGTTTGTTTCTCAAAGTGGAGCGATGGGAAGCGCTTTATTAAGTAGAGCATGGGACCAAGGTGGCGGTTTTAGTCGCTGGGTAAGCGTTGGTAATGAAGCTGATTTAACAACAACAGATTTTATTGAAGTACTGGCTGATGATGAGGAGACAAATGTAATTTCGGTCTTCATGGAAGGAATTAAGAATGTAACTGCCTTCAAGAGGGCAACAACAAAAGCACTTAAAAATAAAAAGCCTGTATTAGTTTTCAAAACAGGAAGATCAACTATTGGTAAAAGGGCAGTACAATCACACACTGGCTCCATTGCAGGGGATGATTCAGTTTACTCAGCAGCATTTAAACAATATGGCGTCGTAAGAATCCGTCAATTGGATGAAATGATTGATGTTTCTAGAGCCTTCAGTATTCAAAAACTACCGAATGGAAAAAGGATTGGTGTACTAACAGCATCTGGAGGAGCCTGCAGTATAATTGCTGATCTTTGCTCTGAAAATGGATTAGATGTACCTGAATTGACTGATACTTCAGAGGATAAAATCAAAGACTATATTCCTTCGTTCGGTTCAGCTGTAAATCCGGTTGATGTAACGGCTGAAGTAATTGCTAAACCAGAGATGTTTAAAAAGGTGTTAGAAATTATTACAAAGGATGCAAACGTTGATGGTGTAATCGTTATGCTAACAACAAATGCAGATCCCGGTGCAACAGTTATTGCTCAGGCCATTATGGATGTGTTTAATGAGAACGATAAACCAATCGTTGTTGGACGATTAGGGGCTGATTCAATCGCACCAGAAGCGATGGCATTGTATCGACAAGCGCAGTTCCCAGTTTATCCATCACCGGAAAAAGTAGTAAACGTTATGAAGTATCTTGTAGAGTACAGTGACTTATTAAAGAAACAAAACTAAGTCTATAAATGAAAAGAGGAGCCTTTCATGAAAAATGTTGCAGTAATTGGAGGAGGTATAATGGGCAGAGGAATTGCTTATTCTTCTGCTTTAGCCGGATTTCAAGTTCACCTCCAGGATATTAATTCTGATGCCTTGAATAAGGCGAAAGAATATATAGAGAAAGAGTTGAAAAAGTCTGTAGAACATGGATTTTTACAACCCG
>JAEWMK010000503.1 GCA_023457235.1 Bacillota bacterium | reverse complement strand
TAGTTTGAATCCCAGCAAAGTAAAACCACTCATGACGGATGTGAAACTTGGCAATATAAATATGAATATCTGGCTTGAAAAAGGTCAGACCGTTTACGTAAAAATTAGGAGTTACGGTAAAAATTTAGGTGCACCATATGTGTTGACCGTCAAAAAGGAGCAATAGAGGAGAATGAGAATTATGCATAGGAATCTATTTAAATCCATTTTTATCATACTAATCCTATTTATTTTAACAACTACAAGCGCACAAGCTATTCAGGTAAAGCCCTTAAAGGAAATCATTATTTCGGAAGAAGAAAGTAAAGCCAATCTTACATACGGAACACAAGCTACATTAGAAGCAGAAAGGTTTAGAGAAAATGAAAAAAAACATCTTGAGGCCGAATATGAAAAAATCGGAAAGGTCTTGAATGAGGAAGAACTAGAAGTGGAAGAGCTCGAAGTTGATGAATCCCATGTTAATGAAGAGCGAGGTTACAACGATATTATTGTCGCAGATAAAAAAAAGAATCTATCCAAAGAAAAAAATGCGGAGTTGCGCTTATGGGAGAAGAAAGGCGGTTTAGCTATTGGACAATATACTAGAAAAATCAATCAAATCAATGGTGAGATGCCTAATGATGCAAAAAGACTGAAATTGAATGAAGTCAAAAATTTAATATCCTATAATGATTTTAAAGCCGCCGTAGATAAAATTGAGAAAATGAATCATTACCCCGATTTTGAAGGGGGAAGTGGTATTACGATAAAAGAATTTTGGCTTGATGAAAATGGATTCCAAAAGATTCTTGTACTTGTTGAACAAGAACAAATTTTTTATGTTACAATGCAAGATGAACAGAATCTTGGTCATGTTGAATTGCTGAACTGATTCTAGAGAAGATTATTCAATACCAGAATTCAATTTGGTTTCTATCACTGAAACCCTGGATAAAACCACGGTATAATTTGCGATGGGTCGTAGGTTGGAGCTAACATAGGTCCTATATAAGGGTCATGAGTGGGACTAGGTATGAATGTAGTTGGTGTTGTATGTGGCATGGAATGCATGCCTAAATTTGGAATATGTTCTGGGTGCATGGCTGGTCCGTGAGAATGATTATGTGGCATATTCGTTGGAGACGTAGTTAATGGCGGATACAGTGAACCAGTAATGGAGCCGCTCAGTCCGCCTGAAGGCTGTGTCTGTGGCCAAGTGTGATTTTGATGATACAATGAAAATGAATAAGGATCTCCGTGATATCTCATCTGCCAATAATACATATTATTTGAATTTCCAAGCATTGAGTTCTCCTCCAATTTAATGTATATGATGATTTAATAATATTTTGATAAAGAGCAATCCTACCTTCTCGGGAGAATTGCTCTTACTTTAATACTTTAAATATCTTTTATTAATGAGGGTAATATCCATATGGGTTGTAAGGCAGTTTCAATCCACCATAAGGACCAGGAATATGAATATTGTAATGGGTCCCAAAAGGAGTGGCATGTGGATCAATATGTGTTCCTGGAGGTAAACCAGGAGAGTGTCCACCTGGGTAACCTGGATAACCCGGAAAACCTGGATAACCTGGGTAGCGAGGTAAGAAACCGGTTTGATTATAGTACATAAATAATTCCCCCTAAAATTTGTTTGTAAGTTACACTTTACTGTATTCTTCACTAGATTAATAAGTATAGATACTTGCCTATTTATTTCAAATAATAGTAGGAAGAACGCTGATGTGGAGAATTTTAGCAAAATGTTTTTTAAAAAAAATTTATTTTTTGTATTGAAATTTTTGTCGTTTGTTGATAATATAATGGAGTTATTAGTAATGGAAAGCACATATTCAAAATCATGAGTCTTTCCAAGCAGATAATTTTGACCACTTTTCTAAAGGAAAGTTAAGGCCATACGGACAGCCGGGTCAAATGCCGATTGGTAACTTAGGTTGCCTTATTGATTGAGTTAAAAGCTCAAATTTTATAAGTTGGTTACTTTACAACCAGTGCATATGCACACAACTTGTGAAACGGTCAATAAGAGTGGTAAAGGCGATTATTTGCTATATAGACTCTGAGCCATAATGATATATTTTGAATATTGAAGAGCTTTTCCATAAGATTGTTAGAATTTTATGGCTAGCTTAAACTGCTGTGCTTTTTTGTTTAAGTTTAGGCTATTCTTCATATTTATGATTATATCAAAAGCAAGTGATGCGCGTAAATTTGCGGTATGCACTTGCTTTTTTTGTTTGTCATTTTTAGTCATTGTAAAATAAAAATTCACTATAAGGGAGAGCGGAAAAATGGGAAAAGCACTTATTATTGGTTGTGGCGGAGTTGCTTCTGTATCAATTCACAAATGTGTTCAAAACAGTGAGGTATTTGAGGAAATTTGTATTGCAAGCCGTACAAAATCTAAATGTGATGAGTTAAAAGCAAAATTAGATGGTGGAAAAACAAAAATTACAACTGCACAGGTTGATGCAAACAATGTTGATGAACTAATCGCTTTAATTAATGAAGTTAAACCTGACATCGTTATGAATCTGGCGTTACCATATCAAGATTTAACAATTATGGATGCTTGTCTTGCAACAAAAACACACTATTTAGATACTGCAAACTACGAGCCAGAAGATACTGCTAAATTTGAATATAAGTGGCAATGGGAATACCGCGAGCGCTTTGAAAAAGCTGGTATTACTGCACTATTAGGCAGCGGCTTCGACCCAGGTGTAACAGGTGTTTTTTCTGCTTATGCCCTTAAGCATTACTTTGATGAAATTGAATATATCGATATCCTAGACTGCAACGGCGGCGATCACGGCTATCCATTTGCTACAAACTTCAACCCTGAAATCAACATCCGTGAAGTTTCTGCAAACGGAAGATACTGGGAAAACGGCGAATGGATTGAAACAAAACCAATGGAAATTAAGCGCGTATACAACTTCGATGAAGTTGGCGAAAAAGATATGTATTTGTTATATCACGAGGAGCTTGAATCTCTTGCACAAAACATGCCTGGACTTAAGCGAATCCGTTTCTTCATGACATTTGGCCAAAGCTATTTAACACATTTAAAATGTCTTGAAAATGTGGGTATGACTTCAATCGAGCCGATTGAATATGAAGGCAAGCAGATTATTCCACTTCAGTTCTTGAAAGCTGTATTACCTGACCCTGCATCACTTGGTCCAAGAACAGTTGGAAAAACAAATATTGGCTGTATTTTTAAAGGTAAAAAAGATGGTCAAGATAAAACTTATTATGTTTACAATGTTTGCGATCACCAAGAATGCTATCAAGAAGTAGGCTCACAGGCTATTTCTTATACTACTGGTGTTCCTGCCATGATCGGTGCAATGATGATTTTAACCGGCAAGTGGAATAAGCCAGGCGTATTCAATATTGAAGAATTTGATCCAGATCCATTCATGGAAGCATTAAATGTTTGGGGACTTCCATGGAAAGAAGACTTCAACCCAGTTCTTGTGGATGAACTTCCGGAGGAATCAGAGTCTAAGAAATCTAAAGAAGCGGAGCTAGTAGGATAAGATGCGTTTTGAAGAATTACCGACACCATGCTATGTAGTAGATGAAGGCCTGCTCGAAAAGAATCTTAAAATCCTTAACGGGGTCATGGAACGTACAGGGGCTAAGATTATTTTGGCGCAAAAGGCATTTTCAATGTATACGATGTATCCACTGATTGGAAAATATTTAAGCGGTACGGCAGCGAGCGGTCTTTATGAGGCTAGGCTTGGGTTTGAGGAAATGGGCAAAGAAAATCATGTCTTTGCCCCTGCCTACCGTGAAGATGAAATAGATGAAATCATCTCTTATTGCGACCATATTATTTTCAATTCCTTTTCACAGGTTGAAAAGTTTCGCGATAAAGTTTTGAAGGCTGGTAAAAAAATCGGTCTTCGTATCAACCCGGAATGCTCAACACAGGTTGGACATGATATTTATAACCCATGTGCAGTCGGTTCACGCTTTGGTGTTACGATCGAGCATTTTCGTCCGGAGCAATTAGAAGGAATATCAGGGCTGCACTTCCATACACTTTGTCAGCAAAACTCTGATGACCTTGCGAAAACCCTTGATGCTGTGGAAGAAAAGTTCGGTCCTTATCTTTCAAAAATGGAATGGATTAACTTCGGTGGTGGACACCACATTACAAGAGAAGACTATGATATTCCATTATTAGAAGAATGTATTAAGCGAATGCAGGATAAATACGGCTTGCATGTGTACCTTGAACCAGGTGAAGCAGTTGCTTTAAATGCAGGTTATCTTATCACTACTGTCCTTGATACTTTGAAGAACGGTATGGATATCGCAATCCTTGACACATCAGCATCTTGTCATATGCCTGACGTATTGGAAATGCCATATCGCCCGCCATTAATTGGCTCAGGGGACCCAGGTGAAAAGCCATACACCTATCGACTTGGTGGACAAACCTGTCTTTCAGGTGACACAATCGGTGACTATTCCTTTGATCAGCCATTAAAAGGTGGAGAGCGCCTTGTGTTTGGCGACATGGCGATTTATACAATGGTCAAAAACACAACATTTAACGGCATGCCGTTACCAAGTATTGCTGTTCAAGATAAAAACGGTGACTGCCGAGTTGTGCATCAGTTTAATTATCAAGACTTTAAAATGAGATTAGCATAGGATTATAAAGCCATCATCTGGTTGTTACCGGATGGTGGCTTTTTTTGAAGAAAGTGGGAATCAAAGAAGGGCATTGACTCCTAGAGTGGGGAAATTTTATAAGGTGACAAGCATTTCAATAACGAGTATGATAAATAAAAAGATTAAAGGTATATACAGGAGGTGAATCAAAACATGACTTACAAAAAAATTAAACCAAAGAAGATTTATGAGGAAGTCGCCGAGGCTATTCATGAAATGATCCGTTCAGGAAAATTAAAGCCGGGGGACAAACTTGATTCGGTCCAGCAATTAGCTGAAAATTTTCAAGTTGGCCGGTCTGCTATTCGGGAAGCCTTAACCTCATTACGAGCTATGGGACTTGTTGAAATGAAGCAAGGGGAAGGTACTTATGTAAAACAATTTGATACAGGTTACATTACTTTCCCGTTATCAATGGCAATTCTTATGAATAAACAAGATATTTTCAATCTGCTGGAGGTTCGAAAAATTGTTGAAGTCGGTTCTGCGGCGGCAGCTACTACGAGAAGAACAATTGAGCAGCTGAACTCAATGGAAGACGCATTAAGTAAAATGAAAAACGCGAATAAAGAGCTTGGTGAAAAGGCTGATTTTCAGTTTCATTTAGCGGTAACAGAGGCATCGAATAATCCTCTATTGATCCAATTGATGAATCAAGTTTCTGGATTAATGGAAGAAAGTATGAAGGAAATTCGCAAGGTTTGGATTTTCTCAAACTATAGTAATTTTGAACGCCTTTATAGTGAACATAAGGCTATTTACGAAGCAATTAAAGAGCAAAACGAGGAAAAAGCAAGACAGGCAATGCTTTTGCACCTTGAAAATGTTGAGAACCTTTTAAAGCAATATTTTAATCATACTGAAGTTCTTAATTAACGATTTTCCGAATCGGGCTACAGTTTTTTCAGAAATATCTTAAAAAACTAACGCATTTATTGTATCATGAATTTATGAACGAGATTTTTTTATAATCAAGTCATCAGATGACCTGATCACCATATAAAAGAACTAGGGAGTTGGAAGAAATGAAGGTTTCATTGTTTGCTACATGTTTAGTAGATATGTTTCAAAGCAATGTTGGAAAAGCAACAGTTGAACTGCTTGAAAGACTTGGCTGTGAAATTGACTTTCCGGAATCACAGGTTTGCTGTGGGCAGCCTGCCTATAATAGTGGGTATGTCAAAGAATCAAAAGAAGCGATGAAGTTGATGATTGAAACATTTAAGGATGCTGAATATGTAGTGTCCCCGTCAGGTTCATGTGCATATATGTTCAAGGAATATCCTCATATTTTTTCAGGGGACCGTGTTTGGGAACCAAAAGCGAAACAACTGGCTGATAAAACATATGAGCTGACTCAATTTATCGTTGAAGTGTTAAAAGTGGAGGATGTCGGGGCCCGCTTTGAAGGAACAGTTACATACCACACCTCTTGTCACATGACACGTCTATTAGGGGTAAAAGAACCACCAATGATTTTATTAAAAAATGTCAAAGGCTTGAAGTTTTCTGAACTGCCAGGAAAAGAAAAATGCTGTGGTTTTGGTGGTACTTTTTCCGTTAAAATGGCACAAATATCAGAGCAAATGGTCGATGAAAAAGTGCAGCATGTGGAGGAAACGGGAGCTGAATATTTAATTGGCGCTGATGCAGGCTGTCTCATGAATATCGGTGGACGGATTGAACGAAAAGGAAAACCAATCAAGGTTATGCATATTGCAGAGGTTTTGAACAGTCGTTAAAGAAGAGGGGGAGTAATGATGCCAATTGAAATAGGGAATCAACCGTTTAATGAACGGGTTGATAAAGGAATCCATAATGATTTTATGCGTGGGGCTGTAGCAAGTGCCCAGGATAGCATTGAAGCAAGAAGACAGCTGGCTGTTCAAGAACTCGGAAATTGGGAAGAATGGCGCAACCATGGTGAAGAAATCAGACAGCATGTGCTCCAATATTTAGATTATTATTTGGAGCAACTTAGTGAAAATGTCGCTAAGCGGGGCGGACATGTCTTTTTTGCACAAACAAAGGAAGAGGCAACAGAGTATATTAGAGGAGTCGCTAAAAAGAAAAACGCTAAGAAAGTTGTAAAATCAAAATCAATGGTTACGGAAGAGATCAGTTTAAATCAAGCTTTGGAAGCAGAAGGTTGCCAGGTCATGGAGACTGATCTTGGGGAATACATTTTACAGGTAGACGACCACGATCCACCTTCCCACTTCGTTGCTCCTGCCCTTCATAAAAATAAAGAGCAGGTTCGTGACGTTTTTGCAAAGAAACTTGGTTATACAAAATCAGCGAATCATGAAGAATTAGCGTGGCATGCGCGAGAAATGCTGCGTCAAGAATATTTAACAGCAGATATTGGCATTACCGGTTGTAATTTTGCAGTAGCTGAAACAGGTTCCATCTGTTTAGTAA
>JAEWMK010000502.1 GCA_023457235.1 Bacillota bacterium | reverse complement strand
ATTGAAATCTGCAATTACAACCTTTGCTCCTTCAGCCGCAAAGCGATGGACGGTTTTTCTACCGATTCCATTTGCACCACCGGTTACAATTGCCACCTTATCATTTAATCTCACTACCTCTCCCCCTCTAAGAAGTGGAATTTTTAACACCTTTAATACCATTATATTATCAGTGTAGTAAAAATGTTTTTGTCTATACTTATCTGTATTAAAAATATATCTGTAAAATTCACATATCTGCGAAGTTGATAAAAAAAACCGCGCTTATGGCGGAATATTATTTCATATTAAACGTCTTGCCAAGCAGCTTATCAAGAAAGCCAGGAAATAGATGATAAAAAATACTAGCAGTGTTCATCCATTTCGGAAGGTTTAGTTCTCGTTTCGGATGAATCATTAATTTGACAATTTGTTCTGCTACAAAATCAGATTTCAGCATAAATTTTTTTGCATTTTTAACATAATTTCCCGATTTGTCAGCAATGCTGAAAAAGTTGGTTTCAATCGGTCCTGGATTTACGGCTGAAATAATAATATTAGTTTGAAACAGCTCTAATCTGAGACTGTTGGTAAAGCCCAAAACCGCATGTTTGGTTGCTGAATAGCCACTCGACTTGGCGCTTCCAACCTTCCCTGCTTGGGAGGCAATATTAATAATATGGCCGCTATTGTTGTCGAGCATATAAGGGATGACTTCCTTTGTACAGGCAATTAAGCCTAAAACATTTACTTCGAACATTTGCCTAATTTCATCGAAGCTTGCTTCTTGTATGGATTCAAATACCCCAAAACCGGCATTATTTAATAAAATATCGATTTGACCTACCTCTTCATATATTTTATTAAAAACAACCTTCACTTGTTCAAAATCACTGATATCAAGTGTATAATAAATACAGTCCTTTTCTGTTTTTTGTTTAATTATCTCGCAGATTTCCTTTAATTTTTCAGTAGATCTCGCCAAAAGTATTGGGCGGGCTCCAAGTTCTGCTGACAAGATCGCCACTTTTTCTCCAATACCGGAAGAAGCACCAGTTATGACAATGTTTTTGTTTAATAGTTTTTTCTCCATATTCCCTCCGCAAAACATTCCGTTTTTTAACTATATTATCATAATAGTGGAAAAATTAAACAGAACACAGCTCTTGACATAAGCATTCATAACATGCATAATATTTTAAAAAGTATAACAAATGGAACCGGCGTTGACGGGGATCAGTAGAGTATGTAATCGCAAAAGAGAGTGAAGTTCAAAAGGCTGAGAGACTTCACGGCAGGATGCATTTCGAACCTACCCTTGAGCTATTAGGGAAACCTAATCGTCTCGCTCACGATACGAGCTTATGAGAGGACAATAGGAAAAGTGGAAGCGACCGTTTAGCGCCGTATGGACTGGACTGAGCCGCAGGAGATAAAGGAAACACAACGAACGTAGTGAGTTGATGTTGACTTATCGTACGGAGGTGAAGGAAGTCTCACTAGGTGCTGGGAGCTGGAACTAGACATCACTGTTCAAATTTTTCTTGTTGTCAATGAAGGTGGTACCGCGGATTTAAGACCTTTCCGTCCTTTTTTATAAGGAATAGAAAGGTCTTTTTTATTTGACTATTAACTGGAGGGAATATACATGAACAAAAAACTAACCTATGCATTTATAGGGGCAGGTTCAATGGCAGAGGCAATGGTATCAGGGATGTTAAACAGCAAGCTTTTTGAAAAGGAGCAATTGATCGTTACAAACCGTTCAAATAAAGACAGACTAGATTATTTCAAGGAGCAATACGGAGTGGTCGTAACGCATGATCAAGGCGAAGCGATCAAAAATGCAGGTGTCATTATTTTGGCAATGAAGCCAAAGGATGTAACAGCAGCGTTGGAAGGAATCAAGCCTTTTGTCTCTGAAAAACAAATGTTGATTTCAGTGATTGCCGGAGTCTCCACAAAAAGCATGGAAGAATTATTAGACTTAAATATCGCCATCATTCGGGCAATGCCAAACACTTCAGCAACCATTGGCTATTCAGCTACTGCGATATCAAAGGGAACGTATGCCGATGATTTGCATGAAACGATTGCAGAAACTTTGTTTTTAACAATTGGAACGGTTTCGAAGGTTAATGAAGAAGATCTTCATGCGGTAACAGGTCTTTCAGGAAGTGGGCCGGCTTATGTGTATTATCTAGTTGAAGCAATGGAAAAAGCCGCTGCAGATTTAGGTTTAGCAAAAGATGTGAGTAAAGAGCTGATTCTCCAAACGATTATTGGCGCAGCTGAAATGTTGAAATCGTCTCCGAAGCATCCATCAACTCTTAGAAAAGAAATTATGAGCCCAGGTGGAACAACAGAGGCCGGATTAAAAGTATTGGAGAGTTATAAATACCAGGAAGCGATGATTGAGTGCATCGAACGAGCTGCTGCCCGCTCAGCGGAAATGGGAATTGAAATAGAAAATAAAATGAATGAAACTATTGCCAAAAGTGCAAGTGCATGAGTGATAAATACCCACTAATCTATGTTTAAAGGTTAGTGGGTATTTTCCAGTTGAAATAAGAACATACATTCTTTATGATATAAGATAGAACATAGGTTCTTTATTGTGTGGAGGGATATGCGTGATTTCTTATTAACAGTTCTTGAAAGGGAGAGTACTGTGAAAGATAAGGTAATTTTTCTTGTTGATATGCAGTCTTTCTATGCCTCAGTTGAAAAGGCGAGTAACCCTGACTTAGAAGGAATCCCAGTAGTAGTTTCAGGTGATCCAGAGCGTCGTTCAGGTGTTATTTTAGCTGCTTGTCCTTTGGCTAAAAAGTGTGGAATTAGTAATGGTGAGAGGCTATGGGAGGCTAAACAGAAATGTCCTGAAGCAATTGTTGTTCGTCCACATATGCAGCTATATATTGATGTGTCAATTCAAATTACAAATATTCTTGAAAGATATACTGACTTAGTAGAACCATTTTCTATTGACGAACAATTCATGGATGTTACAGGGAGTCAAAGGCTTTTTGGTGACCCGTTAACTATGGCTAATAAAATTCAAAAAGATATTATGCATGAAACAGGGATTTATGCTCGCGTAGGTATTGGGAGTAATAAAATTCTTGCTAAGCTAGCCAGTGATAATTTTGCGAAAAAGAATAAGAGTGGAATTTTCGAATTAACATCAGAAAATTTAGCAAAGAATTTGTGGCCATTGCCTATCGGTAAGATGTTTGGTATAGGGACGAGAATGGAGAGAAACTTGAAGGCAAGAGGAATTAGTACAATAGGTGGCTTAGCTAAATTTCCATTAGAGCTTTTAAAGAAAGAATGGGGCATTAACGGGCATGTGTTGTGGATGACCGCAAATGGTTTGGATTATTCCCCAGTTACAACCAAATCACTTGATGGACAAAAATTAATAGGACACGGAATGACATTACCTAGGGATTATGAGAGTGCTGAAGAAATTAAAGTTGTATTATTGGAACTTTGTGAGGAAGTCTGTTTCCGAGCTAGGAGTTCGAAAGTGATGGGGACAACAATATCTGTAAGTTGTAGTGGCGCTAGTTTTGATTTTTCTACTGGCTTCCATAGACAAAGAACTATTAATGAGCCAACGAATAATGCAATGGAGACTTTTTACTCTGCTTGGGAACTGTTTCTTGAATTCTGGGATGAACAACCTATACGGAAGCTAGGGATAGGTTTGTCAAACCTTGTATCTGATGAAGTTTGGCAAATGAGTTTATTTGATAACAGAGCCGAGAAAAGGGAACTAGATTATGCTATTGATAATATTAAGAAACGTTTCGGAATGACAGCTATTGTTCGTGCCACATTACTAAAACCAGCAGGGCAAGTATTTGAGAGGGCGCAAAAAATAGGAGGGCATTATAAGTGAGTGAACATTTAAAACGAGGAAATAAACTTTGGGAATCAAACCGTATGTTTCTACCTGAACATAAACAAGCATTAATGAATAGGAAACTAAAACAAAGAGAATTTAAATCACCATTTTTAAATCAAGACCAATTTGAACAATTTAACCGGATTATCTTGGAATCTATTGAGTATGAACGTTCCGTAACTATAACATATTCTAATATATATGGACCGAACGAATTTTTGGGGTGGATTACAAAAGTAAACCAACTTGAAAAATGGCTTAAAGTAATTAATGATGAGGACGCCTTAATACTTAAATTTGAGAGGATTTTAGATGTTGAATTAGTTGAGGAAATATAAAACAAGACTAAGCCTACAAGAATGTGTTAATTTGTGGTCTTACTTTTTTAGTAAGTGGCATGAAGTAATAGAGTATTAGTCCCCCTAAACAAACGGTTAATAAAGTTCCGACGCCAATTGGTCCATTTAAAATCATTGCTAATATCAAAGGTTACAGCAAGGATGAAGGTGGCGGTGGCTTTCAGCGCTCAAGAACGATACCTGAACCAACGAATATTACAATGGATATTTACCGAACGTGCTTACAATTATTCGACGAAAATTTCACCAACCGCATAGTACGTCAAATTTCGATAACATTATCCAATGTTTGCGATGATGAGCAGCTTCAGCTTAGTCTGTTTGAAGAAAATAAAGTTAAGGAACGAGAGTTAGGCTACGTGATGGATTCCATCCGTAAAAAGCACGGTCCGAATGCAATTTTACGTGCAGTTTCTTATACAAAAGCGGGAACATCACGCCATCGTAATAAGCTTGTAGGTGGACATAGGGCGTAAAAAAAGTGACGATAATTGTTGGAATTTTGCGAAAGAAATTCTTTTATAAAAAAAGGAGAATATCCCCCTGATTGCGAAAATATAGATGAGATGTACATACATAAGATGTACTAAGGACAAGGGGGAAATTAGGTTGACATTAAAAGACGTAGTAATCGTAAGTGCAGTAAGAACAGGAATTGGAAGTTTTGGGGGAAGCTTGAAGGATATTTCAGCTCCTAAGCTTGGAGCAATCGTAATTAAAGAGGCTTTAAAGCGTGCAGATGTACAAGCTGATCAAGTTGATGAAGTCATTATGGGAAATGTTCTGCAAGCAGGTTTAGGGCAAAATCCAGCACGACAAGCTTCAATTTTTGCTGAATTACCGCAAGAAACATCAGCAATGACGATTAACAAAGTATGTGGATCAGGCTTAAAAGCTGTTCACTTAGCTACACAAGCAATTATGGTTGGCGACGCTGATATTGTTGTCGCTGGTGGATTCGAAAATATGAGTCAAGCACCATATTTATTAAAGAATGCCCGTGATGGCTACCGTATGGGCGATCAAAAAGTTGTAGACAGCATGATCAATGATGGCTTATGGTGCGCATTTAATGATTACCATATGGGTGTGACTGCTGAAAACCTATGTTTAAAATACGGAATTACTCGTGAAGAGCAGGATGAGTTCTCCGCAAGAAGCCAGCAAAGAGCTACAGCAGCGATTGAAGCTGGTAAATTTAAAGACGAGATTGTACCGGTTGAAATTCCACAACGTAAAGGTGAGCCGGTTATTTTTGACACGGATGAATATGTTAAAGTTGGTACTACAGCTGAAAAATTAGCAAAGCTTCGTCCAGCCTTCAAAAAAGATGGTTCAGTTACGGCTGGATATGCATCAGGTATTAATGACGGAGCGGCAGCAGTTGTATTAATGAGCCGTGAAAAAGCTGAAAGCCTTGGAGTTAAGCCGCTTGTAGTCATCCGCGGTAATGCAAGTGCCGGTGTAGACCCAAGCATTATGGGAATTGGACCAGTACAAGCTGTCAAAAAAGCCCTTGAGAAAACAGGTCTTGGATTAGGTGACATTAACTTAATTGAAGCTAATGAAGCGTTTGCTGCACAATCACTTGCTGTTGACCGTGAGCTTCAATTTAACAAAGATATCTTAAATGTAAATGGTGGAGCAATTGCTCTAGGACACCCAATCGGAGCAAGTGGTGCGAGAATTCTAGTAAGCTTAATTCATGAATTAAAGCGCCGCGGCGACCGTTACGGCTTAGCAACGTTATGTATCGGCGGCGGCCAAGGTGTTGCAACAATTATCGAGAATGTAGAATAATCTGATGTAGCCGTGATATAATTTGCCCTAGAGGTGATGATCATGGCAAAAAAGAAACCGCAAAATCCAAGACAAAAAAGTCAAAAAAATGAACAAGAAGATAAAATTAGCATACTTGATCATTTAGATCAAAATGTATTTGCAAAGTTAAAAGAAAAACAAGCGGAATTAAAAATAGAAGCAAAGAAACAGCAAGAATTAGAGGAAGAGCAAAAACGACAAGAGCGAAAGCAACGCGAAAAAAATAAGTCGTTTGAAGATCTTTTTAATGAAAGTAACTTAGATTGGAAAAAGTTTAAATAAAAAAGACGGGCTCCCGTCTTTTTTATTATTTTACTTAAGAATGTCGTGGTCAACGTAGCGCTCACCGTTCAATTCACTAATAATGTTGATGGCTACTTTTGCGCCGTCACCAGCAGTGATGATTGTGTGCATACTCACACCAGCAACAGTACCAGCGGCCCAAACGCCGTCCACGTTTGTTTTACCTTGTGCATCAACTTCAATTATAGATTTAACACGTGGCTCTGTACCAGGAACAATCTTAATGCCGGATTTTTCAGCAACATCTACAAGCATCCCGGTTGCTAAGATTACATGTGTACCTTCGTATTTTTGATTTTCAGTTTCTACCGTTACACCAGAATCGGATTTCACAATGTTTACAACTGTCTCGGTAATAATTTCAGCACCAAATTTAGCTGCTTGTTGCTTTCCAACCTCCACAAGGTCTGGTCCTGAAATTTCCTTTACACCATAGTGGTTTTCCATCCATGCACGTTTAGTAATGCTTTTGTCATTATCAATAATTAATGTTTTTTTGCCTGATTTTGCTGCAAATAATGCTGCACTACCTCCAGCAGGTCCTGCTCCGACAACGATAATATCATACATATTCAATTTCCTCCTTTTGGTAATTTGTAATTGTTATTAACTAATATTTTAAATTAAATAATTTTTAATGTAAAATAAAAAGCCTCAAATAATGCACAAAAAAAAGCTGCCTCAAAATATCCCAGCATTTGAGACAGCCGTTGTTAATATGTGTTAAACTTTTTGAACGTTTGTTGCCTGCGGACCGCGCTGTCCATTTTCAATTTCAAAGGTAACTTCTTGACCTTCATCTAATGTTTTAAAGCCTTCTCCCTGTATAGCAGAAAAGTGAACGAATACATCTTCGCCACCTTCACGTTCTATAAATCCGAAGCCTTTCTCACTGTTAAACCATTTTACTTTACCATGTTCCATTTTTTTGTTGCCTCCTAAATTGTAAGAAATAAAAAGTGCAAAAATACACTTGCCTTCTTAGTATGTCCAGCAAATTTTTTTTAAAACCATCAAAAGATAGTTTTCGAATATTGTCTTAGGAACACTCATAGAAATGTATATTGAATGGTTATTTAACTTCATTCAGCAGAAGTTTCCTACTTCCATAAGTGGCGAGGTGAATGCAAATTAGTATTTTAATTCAGTGGGGGTGCAAACCCCGGCTGAATAAAGTTAAAGCCTCCGGCGTAGACATGCGATTTTCAGAGGTAGTTTTTCGAGCAAGCTCGAAAAAATCTGGGCGCAAATACGCCAAGGCGCATTTGATAAATGAGAGGGCGTGTTTTTGATGGACATAGTTGTAAGGCAAGGTGACTCCTATTGGAAATATAGTCAATTGTTCCAGCTACCTCTCCAACTTATTCTTGATTCCAACCGTGAAATTCCTGCTAATCAACTTCACATTGGTCAAACGATAAAAATTCCCGGATTCGTCGTTACAAATTATCAAATAAGAGCTGGAGATACATTATGGGCCATTGCTCAGAGACGAAATCTAACATTAGACAGTATACTATTAGTGAATCCAAATATAAATCCACAAGCGCTTCGGATTGGTCAAACGATAAGAGTGCCGTTACGAATTATTTGGCGGGTTGTCGAAGGACGGCAAAATTACAGTTATGATTTAATGATGGAAAATCTAGTTCGCTTGAAGAGCATTTATCCTTTTATCACGATCCCATCCATTGGTCGTACAGTACTTAACCGGGCTATTCCTGAAGTCAACATCGGCGGAGGAAATAAAAAGGTTCATTACAATGCTTCTTTTCATGCGAATGAATGGATTACAACTCCTGTAGTCATGACGTTTCTAAATGATTACTTATTAGCATTGACAAATCAAACGCCAATCCGCGGTTTATATATGTTGCCGTATTATCAACAGGTTTCCCTCTCTATTGTACCAATGGTGAATCCGGATGGTGTCAATTTAGTGTTAAATGGTCCACCAAGTGAGGAGCCTTGGAGAAGTAGGGTTGTAGAGATCAATAGAGGTAGCCGGAACTTTTCCGGGTGGAAGGCCAATATTCGCGGTGTTGATTTAAATGATCAATTTCCGGCAAAATGGGAGATTGAAGCAGAAAGACGGG
>JAEWMK010000501.1 GCA_023457235.1 Bacillota bacterium | reverse complement strand
GTATTATATTGTGACATATAAAGGACATGATGGGGAAATTTTGAGTAGAGAATTTACCGATGAGATTGATTTCATTAATTATGATCATATTGCACCGAGCCCCCCAATAAGAGAAGGGTATCTATTTGTGGGGTGGGGGGATACTATTACTGAAGGACTATATACAACCAAAACAGCACAATATCGCGCAGTTTCAAATTTAGAGGATTACTTCAAATTTGACGCTAGTACAGGGACGATAACCGGTTATGCTAATGACGGACCTAAAGATGTTGTCATTCCAAGTAAGATTGGTGGTGTTGAGGTAAAGAACATTGGATCTAGTGCATTTTATTATATGGGATTAACGAGTGTAACGATTCCAAATAGTGTAACAAGTATAGGAGTGCTTGCATTTCAAGGGAATAATCTAAAAAGTGTAATACTTCCGGAACACTTAACAACTATTGGACGATTTGCATTTAGTGAGAGCCAATTAAGCGGTAAATTAATAATCCCTGATAAAGTAACAGAGATTGGTTTCAATGCGTTTTATAAAAACAAGCTAACCAGTGTAAAAATTGGAGACGGTGTAAAAAGCATCGGGAATGCTGCTTTCTATTCCAATCAAATAAATAGCTTAACGATTGGAAATAATGTAGGGAGTATTGGAGATAATGCATTTTCTAGTAATGAACTAACAAGTGTAATAATCCCTGACAGCGTATGGTATGTTGGATATAATGCATTCGCCCACAATAACGGTTTTAACGGTGTAACGATTTTTGGCGGCGATCCATCGGCAGCAAAGGAATATGCTACGAAGGGAGGTTATAGATTTATTAAGGCAAGTTATGATGTCATCTTTCAAGACTTTAACGGGGATATTTTAGGGAAAGGGACAGTAAAATACAATAGCAATGCATATCCGCCACCAAACCCAACTAGGGATGGCTATACATTCTTGAAATGGGATAAGGATTTTACAAATGTCACTGAAGACTTAACTATCACAGCAACGTATAAACCTAATCAATATAAAATGATATTTAACAGTAACGGTGGAACTCATGTAAATGAAGTGCCAGCGGACTATGAATCAAAAATAAAGGAACCGGATGCACCAACGAAGGAAAATCATAACTTTGTTGGCTGGTACAAAGATGAAGCACTATCAACTCTATGGGATTTCGAAACAGATACGGTACCGCTTGATGGTACAACCCTGTATGCAAAGTGGGCGTTGAAAACATATACTGTTGTCTTTAAAGATTATGATGGAACTATATTAAAAACGGGAATGGTTGAACATGACGAGAATGCGGATTCACCGCCAAACCCAACAAGAGATGGCTATACTTTCTTGGAATGGGATACAGATTTCACAAATGTAACTGAAGATTTAACAGTAACAGCAACCTATAAGCTTAATCAGTATAAAATTACCTTTAACAGCAACGGAGGGGGTTTTGTTGATGAAATCACAGCGGACTATGGCTCAAAAGTCAAAGAACCGGATGTCCCAACGCTAGAAGGGTTTACCTTTGTTGGCTGGTACAAAGATGAAGCACTATCAACTCTATGGGATTTCGAAACAGATACGGTACCGCTTGATGGGATGCCCCTGTATGCAAAATGGATAGAAAAAAACGAATTAAAGAATCTGGAAATGAGTGCGGGAAAATTAAGCCCTAGCTTTTCAACTAGTACCACTGCATATACGGTAAGTGTTGTAAACGAAGTAACAAGTGTAACTTTAAAACCAACCTTATCCATTAATTTAAATGAAACGGTCACTGTTAATGGTCAAACCGTGAAAAGCGGTGAGGTATCAGAACCAATTCCATTAACATTAGGTGAAAATACAATCACCATCGTTGTGAAAGAAAATGAGTATTCAACCCAATCGTATGAGATTATTGTGACGAGGTTAAAATCAAATAATACGAATTTAAAAGAATTACAGATTAATAACGGAACCTTTGCTCTAGCTTTTGATCCAGCCATAATTACTTATGCGACAAATGTTAATCCTGATGTGGAAAAGCTGACAATCACAGCGAGTCCAGTTCAGGCAGATGCAACGGTCATGATTAATAATAAGCTGACAACAACAGATACCATTACTCTTCAATATGGGCTTAATCCAAATACGATTAAAGTAATAGCAAAGGATGGAACAGAGAAAGAGTATGAAGTCACTATCAATCGTTTGAAATCCGACAATGCGAATTTAGATGTATTAACAATAGACAATGGGACATTAACACCATCTTTTTCTTCAAGTACAGATACGTATGTGGTAAATGTTAATTATGACACAACCCAAATGACTGTTTCTGCACAAGTTGAGGATTCAAAATCATCGTTAACGATGAATGGAAAAACCGTATCGCCAACGTTCCCGACATCATCGCTGCCAATGACAACATCAGATTCGATATCTATAGTGACTACAGGAGATACGATTCAAGTGTCAATGACTGAAACGTATGATTTACAGGTTGGTTCCAACTCTATTCCAATAATGGTCAAAGCCCAAGATGGTGGAACAAAAATCTATACAATTACAGTCATTCGGGCAGCAGCCCCGAGTAGAGATGATGATAATGATTCTGGCAGCGGTGGAGGAGGTTCAACAACCCCTACACCGAATACAGGCGGTGGTTCCACCACACAACCATCCAATCCAGGTGGTAGTAGTGGCAGCGGAGGTGGAAGCTCTAGCTCAAGTCCTACTCCAGCTACAACTAATCGAACAGCAATCGTTAACGGAAGTAAATCATCCATTGATATACCAATTACAAGAAGTGTTCAAAATGGTCAAAAGGTTGATCAAGTAACAATAGATGGAACCTAAGCTGCAGAAATAATGAACAAAGCATTAGATGAAGGACAAAAGACAATCAC
>JAEWMK010000500.1 GCA_023457235.1 Bacillota bacterium | reverse complement strand
AAGCGACCGTTTAGCGACGAACAAACTGGAGCACTTCGCAATGAGATAAAGGAAACACAGCGAGGTACGAGCTGATGTTGACTTATCGTAGTGAAGAAGTGTGAAGTTTGCTAGTCGCTGGTCGCTGAAGCTAGACACAAAAAGCGAATCGATCTAAGTCGGTTCGCTTTTTAGGTTATAAAATTTTGTTGTAATACAGAAAAAGCTGTCAAAATATTACGAATCTAATTATATATTGTTGAATTTGAAATCAAACATTTATATAGTAAAGTATAGGAGGAAAAAGTAATCGATTTCCTTATTTTTAAAAAGGTGTAATTAATAGATTATATTAATTAAATTTTAGTCCCGAGGGGTAAAGGAGTGTAGAACTTTGTTAAAAGTCCAAGAAATTAGAGAGCTTATTAAATTGCTTGATAGCACATCAGTTAGTGAGTTATCTTACGAAGAAAATGGTTGCAAAATTAAATTAAGAAAAGGTGTTGTAACTGGTGTAGCTGTACCTGAAATTGTCCAAGCACCTGCTGTTGTTCCACAGGTTCAAGCAGCACCTGTAAAAGTAGAAGCACCAAAGGTTGAGGCACCTAAAGCTGAAGTATCAAAAGCAGAAGAAGTACCTGTTAGTGCCACTATCAATGATGAAACTTTACATAAAATTGTATCACCAATGGTAGGTACATTTTATGCTGCTCCATCACCAGATGAAGATGACTATGTTAAAGTTGGCGACAAAGTAAAAACTGATTCAGTTGTTTGTATTGTTGAAGCTATGAAATTATTCAATGAAATTGAAGCAGAGGTTAAAGGCGAAATCGTTGAAGTTCTAGTTAAAAATGGCCAACTAGTTGAGTATGGTCAACCATTATTTCTTGTTAAAGCAGAATAGGGGGTAGCTCTTGTGATTAAAAAGCTACTAATAGCAAATAGAGGAGAAATAGCTGTTCGTATTATCCGTGCATGTAAGGAATTAGGCATTGAAACAGTTGCTGTATATTCAGAAGGTGATAAGGAAGCCCTGCATGTACAATTAGCAGATGAGGCTTATTGCATCGGTCCGGTTGCTTCAAAAGACAGCTATTTAAACAAAACAAATCTTATAACGATAGCAAAACTTACTAATACAGATGCTATTCACCCAGGGTATGGATTTTTAGCAGAGAATGCTGATTTTGCGGAGCTTTGCCGTGACAGTAATGTGATCTGGGTCGGTCCAAGCCCTGAAGCGATTAATGCAATGGGTACAAAAGACGTAGCGAAGGAAACGATGAAGTCAGCTGGCGTTCCGGTAGTTCCAGGTTCCGTAGGAATCGTTGAAACAATTGAAGATGCGAAAAAGGTTGTCAGTGAGATTATTGGAGGATATCCAGTAATCATTAAAGCTACTGCCGGTGGTGGTGGTAAAGGTATTCGCGTTGCTACTAATGAAGAAGAACTTATTAAAGGGATTAATGTAACCCAAAAAGAGGCAGCTGCCGCTTTTGGCAACCCTGGTATTTATCTTGAAAAATATATCGAGGATTTCCGTCATTGTGAAATTCAAATATTAGCAGACAATCATGGCAATGTGATCCATTTAGGTGAACGTGATTGCACAGTGCAACGCCGTATGCAGAAGCTTCTTGAAGAAACTCCATCGCCTGCTATTGATGAAAAAACAAGAGCAGAGATGGGTGAAGCAGCTGTTAAAGCAGCAAAAGCTGTTAACTATTCAGGTGCTGGAACAGTTGAGTTTATTTATGATTATAACAATAAGAAGTTTTACTTCATGGAAATGAACACAAGAATTCAGGTAGAGCATCCGGTAACAGAAATGGTAACTGGAGTTGACTTAATTAAGTGGATGATTCGTATCGCTAATGGTGAAGAATTAACACTTAAACAAGAAGATGTGAAGTTTGAAGGTTGGGCGATTGAATGCCGTATTAATGCTGAAAATCCTGATAAAAACTTCATGCCTTCACCTGGAGAAGTAAAAATGTATTTACCTCCAGGCGGCTATGGAGTACGTATCGATTCAGCAGTATACCCAGGATATAAAATTCCGCCATTCTATGATTCAATGGTGGCCAAACTAATTTGCTATGGGGAAACACGTGACGAAGCAATTGCAAGAATGAAGCGGGCTCTTAGTGAATTTGTAATAGAAGGTATTGACACAACCATTCCTTTCCATCTACGATTATTAAATCATGAGAAATTTGTGGATGCAGATTTTAACACAAAGTTTCTTGAGAAGTATGATTTAACAGAGAAAAAGTAATACTTATGAAAAGGTTACAGGAAAGGAGCTGTTTTAATGTCTGAAAATCAATTGATTGATATGACAGAGCACTCTACGAGTCTTGGAAGAGTTGAAATTGCCCCTGAGGTTATTGAGGTTATCGCTGGATTTGCCTCTGCAGAGGTAGAAGGTGTGGCCTCTATGAGAGGGAATTTCGCTACAGGTGTTGCAGAAAAACTTGGACGTAAGTCGCATGGTAAAGGTATTAAGGTTGAGCTTGGAGAAGAAGGTATTGTCATTGATGTTTATGTTGTAATGCAATTTGGAATATCTATTCCAGATG
>JAEWMK010000499.1 GCA_023457235.1 Bacillota bacterium | reverse complement strand
ACTCTAGCCCACTCATTATGCCTTGTTCTTGCTGCAACAGCAATTACTCCCAATACTTCAATATCAGGATGAGTGGCAACATATTTCAAAGCCTTTTCCCCACTGCCTTCCCCGGTTATCCCGCTATCGTCAAACATTATAAATACCGGATCATTTGGTGCGGTATGAACTAATTTTATCATTTCTTCCCCAGACAATTGGGTAGGATTTCCTGCTGATTGAGAGATACAGCGCCCCCCTACTTTTTTTGCTGCATACTTAATTGCACTATTTGCGTATTCATCACCATCAGTAACCAAGATTACTTTTCGTTTCATAAGAATATCACCTTACCCTTTTGGACGAAAGACTACCGCTACTAAAAATGCAAACAAAATGGCGGAAGACAGGCCAACCGATGTAAGTTGGAACATCCCCGTTATAATACCTGTAAAACCATGTTCCTCCGCCCCAGCCATTGCTCCATTAATTAAAGAATGGCCAAAGCTCGAAATGGGTACAGTTGCACCCGCCCCTGCAAAGTCAATTAATTTATCATATAACCCAAAACCCTCAAGTATTGCTCCCGCCACAACGAATGAACTTAAAACATGTGCAGGCGTGAGTTTGAATTTATCTAAAAGAACCTGCCCTATCGTACAAATAATCCCGCCGACTAGAAATGCAGTCATGTATTCTGTCATCTTTATTCCACCCTTTCAAAAACAACACCATGTGCTATGGTTGGAATGGTTTCCTTCTGCTGGATCATAATCGGACTTAATAATGCACCCGTTGCAACTACAAATATTTTCTTTAAATTACCTGCTTTAAGTTCGTTGATTAGATGACCATAGGTGACAACGGCAGAGCATGCACAACCACTTCCACCTGCAAATACAGCTTGTTCAGCATGATATACCATAAGACCACAATCATTAAGACTTGCACCAACATGATAACCTTCATCTGTCAGCATTTTTCGCAAAATTGGCGTTCCTATACCTGACAGATCTCCGGTCACTATAAGATCATAATCCTGTGGCGTTTTTTCAAAATCATTAAAGTGGGCAATTATCGTATCTGCAGCAGCCGGAGCCATCGCAGAGCCCATATCAAGTGGATTACCTATTCCATAATCAATGACCCTCCCAATAGTTGCAGCTGTAATTTTAATAGGCCCTTTTTCTTTCCCTACTAAAATAGAACCCGCACCTGTTACTGTAAAAGTTGCCGTATCAGGTTTTTGGACACCAAATTCCGTTGGATTACGAAACTGCCGCTCTGCTGTTGCGTTATGACTGCTAACCGATGCTAACACTTTATCGGCAAAGCCTCCGTCTATTAAAGTGGAAGCAACTGCAAGTGTTTCCATTGATGTCGAACAGGCGCCAAACATACATAAAAAAGGAATTTGATTTCCTCTAGCCACGTAATTGGAGGTAACATTTTGATTTAATAAATCTCCCGCCAAAAAGAAATCAATATCTTCATGTTTTAAATTGACTTTATTTAAACAGGCTTCAATTGAATCTTCCATTAATTTTCTTTCAGCCAGTTCCCACGTCTTTTGACCACAATAAAGATCCGTATATTTAATATCGAAACTTGAACCAAGTGGTCCTTCTGCTTCAGTCGGACCGACAGCAGTACCCGTTGAGTTTATAAAAATATCATTTTGAAACAACCAGGATTGCTTACCTAATCTTCCCATCAGGATCACCCTTTTATGACAATAAAATTGTTATTGAATAACGGATAAACCCAATAATTGCTGCTGCAACCACTCCATAAACAAGGACAGCTCCCGCTATTTTAAACATATTATTTGCTATCCCTAAAACCAACCCTTCACTTTTATGTTCCAGCGCCGCACTTGCCATCGAATTCGCAAAGCCTGTCACTGGTATTAGTGTTCCGGCTCCAGCAAATTGGCCTAGTTTATCAAATACTCCTAACCCGGTAAATAGCGCTGCCAGAAGAATGATTGTCGCAATTGTAGGATTACTTGCACTTGTTACTGTAAAATCAAAAAACGAAACATAAAAATTTTGTAGCCCTTGGCCGACCATGCAGATTAAGCCGCCTATTATAAAAGCTTTTGTACAGCTTAAAAAAATAGATTTTTTAGGTTGGAAAGATTGAATCTGTTGTTTGTATTTATCTTTTGAGAATTTCTCTCCCAATTCAAGTCACCTAATTTCACGAATGATTTAGTAGATCAACAAAATATATCCAATGGAATAATGAGCCGAGAATTTTTCCAAAAAAGATAGCTGAAAGTAAAATGATTAATTTCTCTTGGACACCAATCCTTTTCGCTAAAATCGGCCATACATTTAATACTTCTGTTAAAGCAGCTGCCAGCATTCCTACAAAGATGCCATTTGCCAACCCAATTGGAATCACAAACAAAGATGAAAATTGGTAGATTGTTTCTCTTAAGCCAATCCAACCACCCGCCATAGCCCCAAGAACAACACCCCATTCATATAAACGAATACATTTCATCGTTTTCGTTAATTGTGTCAATCTTGGAATTACACCAAGAACGGTTAGAAACGCTACAAAACCGGCACCTACCGCAAGCCCCCCTGCAAATCCAATAAATATTATCAATAAAATTTTAAGGGTCATGGCCCACTCTTTTTACCGTTTCTTTATTTTCTTTAATAATTACATATTGATCTAAATCTTGTTGGTATTTAAACATCTCGACTTCAAGGGGACTAGGTTCTTCATTTATTCGCTTTTTAAATAGATGATTAAAAAATAAGATCATCCCAATTCCCAATCCTAAAGAATAAGGGATTTGTAATAGCAACGGCTTTATTAGTTCTTCTCCCGTTATAATAAAGTAAAGTTTTTGATGCACCTGCTGCATGGACACATCCTCGTGGAAGTTCATAATTGTAATTGCAGACCCAATAAATAATAAGAGCCAAACGAGTATTATAAATCCAATGTTCGGCTTTTTAGGTTTATATATAACATCAATTATTGTTTGCGATGGTCCAATGGTTTGAATATCAATGGCAGAATTAAAGCTTTGTATCGTGTTGATAATATGCATAAGATCAATTACTACAATATTTTTGTCGCTTTTGGAAATCTGGTATAACGACAGGCTCCGGATTTGGTTAACTATATTTTCGGGACCGATAACTTGAGTGATATCCCCTATTTTTATGATTGAATTAGGTTTGGTTTGTACTCTAAGCCGCATCCTGAGATATATCGTATCCTCTTTCATCTGGTCCACCTCACTTCGTTAAGCTGAATCCTTGTATATGTAGTATGGATATGGAATAGTTGACTCATTCGGAAATCATGCGTCCAATAATTGGTTTGGAAAACAAAAAAAGGATATTTGACAATTAGCGTCAAATATCCATCTGCTCTTTCATTTGTTGAAGTATTTTTTTCTCAAGGCGCGAAACTTGGACTTGAGAAATCCCTAATCTTCCAGCCACTTCTGATTGTGTTTGATCTTTATAATAACGTAAATAAACGATTAACCGTTCTCTCTCGTCCAAACCTCTTATTGCTTCTTGAAGTGCAATTTTGTCAAACCATTTCGCTTCTGAATGGTCAGCAATCTGATCAAGAAGAGTGATCGGATCACCGTCGTTTTCATATACGGTTTCATGGATGGAAGAGGGTGTACGGCTTGCTTCTTGAGCCAGAACAACTTCCTCTGGAGTTATTTCAAGCTCTTCCGCAATTTCTGTAATGGTCGGTGCTCTACCAAACCTTTTAGTTAAATCATCTTTTATTTTTCTAATCTTATTCCCGGTTTCTTTTAAAGAACGACTTACCTTAACGGTCCCATCATCTCGAATGAATCTTTGAATTTCCCCGATGATCATAGGAACAGCGTAGGTTGAAAACTTTACGTCATACGATAAATCAAACTTATCTACTGATTTAAGTAAACCAATACAACCGATTTGAAACAGATCATCTGGTTCATATCCACGATTAATAAAACGCTGAACAACCGACCAAACAAGGCGCATATTTTTTTGAACGATTAAATCTCTGGCCTCTTGATCCCCTACTTGACTACGCTCAATCAATTCCTTCACTTCGTGGTCTTTTAAATACGTTTCACTCTTTTGCTTTTTGACCTCCACATCCATAGGCAGATCTCCTTAATTACATAAAGCTTTACTATTAGCTAAGTATTTAGTTAAATGAATCGTTGTTCCTTCATGTAATGACGATTCAATTACTATATCATCCATAAAGTTTTCCATAATTGTGAAGCCCATTCCTGAACGTTCTAATTCTGGTTTTGTTGTGAACAATGGTTGTCTGGCTTCATCTAAATCGGCAATCCCTATGCCATCGTCTTTAATTGAAATATAAACTGCTCCATCATCAAGTGTGACAGAAATATACACTTCACCATCCGGATTGTTTTCATATCCATGGATTATGGCGTTCGTAACTGCTTCAGATACAACTGTTTTAATTTCAGTTAATTCATCTAAAGTTGGATCTAGCTGTGCAATAAATGCTGCAACCGTAACGCGAGCAAAAGATTCATTCTGACTGAGTGCTGAAAATTTCAATTCCATTTTATTTTTCACTTAGGCCACCCCCAATGTTTTTAGGGCATATTGTTCATCATCTACTAGGCGGATGATTTTGAATAACCCTGACATATCAAAAAGTCTTTTTACAGCAGGTGAAATGGAACATACAACCATTTCCCCTCCATGACTTTGTATTTGTTTATAGCGGCCTAAGATAACACCCAAACCAGAACTATCCATGAAGGCTAGCTCTTCCAAATTCAAAATAATGTGATGAATATTATTTTTTTCAATTTCGTCTGAAACTTTATTACGTAAATTCTCTGCTGTGTGGTGGTCAAGCTCACCTTTTAAACGGATGAGCAATACATCTTTTTTTGTTTCCAAATTGATGACGAGACTCAACTCAATTTCCTCCTAATCTGAAAGTCTTAAGTGAGTCTTTTCGCTATTCTTTTAAGGAATTCCTGCAACATGACAAAACTAGTGTTTATTAGTGTTAATTAGTGTTAATTCGTATAATTTTTTCAATGCTAATTTGAATATTTAGCAAAATCGCCAATCGTTCTCTTAAGTAAATTCCACCAGGTGGCGGCCTTTACCTCAGTGTTTGCAACTAGCGGGCTTTCAACAAGGATCTTGTCGCCTTTTTTTAGTACTAGCTTTCCAAGTTCATCCCCTTTATTGATTGGTGCCTTAATATTTTCATTAATGATAATCTCTTGCTCTACATCTTCAACACTTTCGCCTTTTTTGGTTAAAAGTGAGATATGCTCTGATGTAACAGCATTGATCGTAGATTTATCCCCTTTTGACACTTTAACTTTTGATAGAGGCTGATTGCGTTCATACATTGGGTGTGTCCGATACTGACTAAATGCAAAGTCTAACATTTTTGTAATCTGTCTGTTTCGGTCCTTCGGAGTTGGAGCCCCCATAACAACAGCAATAACTCTCATGCCGTCTTTCTTTGCCGTTGCCGCTAAGCAATATTTAGCTTCATTTGTAAAGCCGGTTTTAATGCCATCAACTCCAGGATAAAACTTTACTAAACGGTTTGTGTTGACTAACCAAAACTTTTTATCGGTATTCTCCCGCAGATAATCCTCATAAACACCTGTGTATTTAGTAATTGAATCATATTTTAATAATTCTTTCGACATGATTGCCATGTCCCGTGCTGTACTATAATGCTCAGCAGCTGGCAACCCTGTAGGATTTTTGAAGCTAGTATTCTGTAATCCAAGTTCCTTCGCTTTATTATTCATCATTTCAATAAAACCGTCATGGGACCCAGCAATATGTTCAGCCATCGCGACGGACGCATCGTTACCAGACGCAATTGCAATCCCTCTTAACATCTCATCAACCGTCATTTCTTCTCCCGCTTCAAGGAAGATCTGAGAGCCTCCCATTGAAGCTGCAAACTCACTTGTTCTTACCTTATCATTGATCTTTATTTTCCCTTCATCCAATGCCTCCATGATCAGTAACATCGTCATAATTTTTGTCATACTGGCTGGCGGCAGCTTTTTATCTGCTTCCTTTTCAAAGAGGACGGTTCCGGTGTCTCGTTCAATTAAAATTGCTGAAGAAGCATTATCTACTAAATCAACCTTCGTTTCTTCTGCAAATCCTATCGGTGCAAATAGTGCCAACAAAAATATAAAGCATATTAAAATCTTTGAACCTCGTTTTTTCATGATATCTCCCTCCTTTTTTTAGAAAACATACTAACCTTAGGTTAAAATCTTCATACACGACATTTTTTCCATAATTTATGGTTTTATACCAAATTTTACATTTATTTATTTTTTGTAATATGGGGACGGTTCTCTTGTTCCAAAAAAAGAGAGCATCCCATTGGAATGCCCTTTGTTGATTCATTACTATGAAATTTTATCGTAGATTAATGGTGGTGCTTTTGTTTCAGTAGGAGATATCGCAAAGCTTTGATAAAGCAGCTTTTTTATTTCGTCGACATTTTCAAAGTTGCTATGGATTGTTGCCAGTGATTCTCCTTTTTCTACTTGGTCTCCTACTTTTTTTCGAAGTACGATCCCTACTGCTAAATCAATCTTCGAATCTTTCATTGCTCTACCGGCTCCAAGCAGCATGGCAGCTTTTCCGACCTCATCGGCAACAATAGATTCAACCCAGCCGCTTTCTTTTGCTTCTAATTCGATTTTGTATTTTGCTTTTGGAAGCTTCATTGGGTCATCTATAAGTGATGGATCCCCTCCTTGAGCAGCTATGAATGTTTTAAATTTATCAAGGGCCTTACCGGATTGGATCGCTTCTTCCAACATTTTGTGTGCTTCTTCTAAGGAGTTTGCTTTTTTTGCGAGAAATACCATATAGCTACCAAGTGTGAGGCATAGTTCGTGTAAATCCTTTGGTCCCTTCCCTTTTAGCGTGTTGATTGCTTCTTCAACCTCTAATGCATTGCCAATTGCGTATCCTAAAGGCTGACTCATATCCGAGATCACGGCCATCGTCATGCGGCCAACATTGTTTCCGATATCAACCATCGCTTTTGCTAGTTTTTTGGCATCCTCAATATCCTTCATGAAAGCGCCTGCTCCCGTCTTAACATCCAAGACAATCGCATCAGCACCTGCTGCTATTTTTTTACTCATAATCGAGCTTGCGATGAGCGGTATTGAATTAACGGTTGCTGTAACATCGCGAAGACCATATAGTTTCTTATCGGCCGGAGTTAAATTTCCACTTTGACCGATTACGGCTACTTTGTTTTTGTTTACTAAATCGATAAATTGCTTGTTGTCGATTTCTACATGGAAACCTATAATGGACTCTAGTTTGTCAATTGTGCCGCCAGTGTGCCCTAAACCGCGTCCCGACATTTTCGCAACCGGGACACCAACAGAAGCAACA
>JAEWMK010000498.1 GCA_023457235.1 Bacillota bacterium | reverse complement strand
CTATTAACTTAGGCTACATCAGTTAATTTCGGGGGGAAAAGTGGAATTAAGGCCCCTGTTAATTAAATATTCACCAACCGAAATAACATTATCACGATTAGTAAAATTACTCCAAAAGTTTTTACTTTCTATTTAGTTAAAATGTGGTTAACTCTTCTGAAACTGAATCTAAAAAACCTTTTTCAAATTTAATATAGTAAGACTCGTCTATCCTTGTATTCATCATTCCATCGATTAATGATACCGATTCTATCGAAGGAATATCCACTTTATTCACTAACAATTGTTCCATTGGAATATTGCCTTCCATTTGTGTAGTAAATTGATTTAGTTGTGTTTGTGGTAATCCGTTTATTAATTGATTAATAAATGCATTAATGATATTTAATTGGTGTTTTTCATTCAAGCTTTTTCCCACAGTAGCATCCATCATTAATGCCACAACCTCTTCTCCATTCAAACGATGAGGCCCCTTTTTGAAATCAAATGCCACTTGAGATATAGCTCTTACTTGAATATCTTCTTGCAAGTCGTATTCTATCCCATTCACTGCATCAATCATCGTTGAAAGGGTTTCTAAATCCATAACTGCATAATAATCGATTGGTAAATCAAATAGGTTAGAAACTGTTGTTCTTACACTTTCAGCTCCTCCTGAACCATGAACATAAGCAAATGTCAATTTATCATATGTGGTAGTTCCATCATTATTCAATATCGGAGCATAAGTATCACGAGGAATTGATAGAACCTTCATCGTCTTTTTATCTTTGCTATAAGCCAGTAAAAGGTTAATATGTATTCTATTATTCTCATCTTTCACCGTAAATAATGCGGTATAGTCTTTGTCTTTTTGAGCTACTACTCCATTCGAATCAGTTCCGTTATTTTCGTTATTAACGTTTCCTTGAAGAATCATTGGAATAAAGAGTAATAGACACAAGCCTAACGCAAACAAAGAAACAGTATGTGGAGCGAATTTTTTTGAAATAGATACTAGAGTTTTCTTTTGGAAATTATTCTTTTCCATTTTATGAAGTTGTTCAAACACTTCATCACGGTCTTCCTTCGTAAATGTTAGTTCTTGGTTAGACATATGGTTAAATGTATCCTTCAAACTTTTATCTTTCATTTAGTTCGGCCTCCTTCAACATCGGCTCTAATCTTTGCTTTGCTCTTCTTAATCTTGTTTTCACTGTATTAACTGGAATATTTAATACTTTAGAAATTTCATCTGTTTTTAAAGAATCGTGGTAGTATAGATAAACTACTTCTCGATACTTTTTTGGAAGAGAACTGATCGTCTCTTTCATTTGTTCGTTATTGTATTGATCAATAACGGATTTTTCCACTGATGGTAATACTGATCTAGCTGCTTCATTTATAAAACTTTTTACTTGAACCATTTTGTAATTCCAACTTTTTAAATAATCTTTACATTCGTTAATGGTGATACGATAGAGCCATGTTTTAATCTGTGCGTCATAACGAAACGAATCAAGGTTTTTGTAACATTTAATAAACGTATTTTGAACTAGATCCTTAGCTATCTCAGCATCTCTCACATAAGAAAATGCCAATCGTACCAATTCATTACCGTATTCAATCATTATTTTTTCTAATACGCAATCTTTTTCTGATTTGTCCATTCTACTGCCCTCTCTTTCAACCTACTTCAAATTCCGCTATTAGACGATTATCAAACTATAATAGGTTCAATTTTTAAAAAATATTTATTTTAACAAAGATTCGTTTCTATTCAATGTTTAATCCTTCAATGATTTTTATAAATATTCCGTAAAGGGATTCATCCATACGATTATAACTGAAATACAAAACCTGTATCTTAGATTAACAAGTAATCATGGATACAGGCTTATTGTTTATATTAATTCCTTTTTCCACTAAACCGCCCGTTCAATAGGAATAGGTATTTCCCCTACTTTAAGAATCCCCTTTTAATAAGATGACAACGGATAAAGCTATGATGGCACCAATGATTGAATCGGCTCCAGAACTATCCAAACCATCGTTTTCGTGTCTTTTTTTATTATAGGTAAATCCACCATATAATGACAAAAAAAAACCAACCGTAACAGACATTAATATTTGGACTTAATAAAATGCTCTAAAAAGGCAGTTATAAACAAGCGGTAGTAAAAAGATCAAATTTAATGATTACTGTGATAATATTTCTTGCTTTATTTGTCTTGCTTCTTCATCGTCTGGTTCATATTCCAGAAAGTTATTGATTTCTTCTTCAGCTTTATCCATATCTCCCTCTGAAAAGTAAAGTAAAGCTAAATTAAAAGAAATCTCAGGTATAGGGTGATCTTTATTTTTTAGTTTTTCGTATATTGTTATAGCTTTTTTTGTTTCCCCTTTTTCCTCCAACTGGATTGCTTCTTCAAACTTTTGAGCAGCATAATTTTGATATACATTTTCTTCAACGATTGAAATTGTGAAAGCATAAACTACCATTGCTAAGATAAAGATAAGAACATTAATCCAACCAATTCCTCCACGTTTCTCGATCAATTTAAGACGTTCGCCTTTATTAGGATACTGTTCCTTTAATTTGTTAACCTTTTTTACTACAAACTCCAAATAAGATTGGTTACTTAATAATGCTATAATTAAAAAGACACCAAAGAAACTGCTATTATTAGTACTTGTTTGTTTAGTTGTAATAAGGAAAAGTACATCTATAATGATAATGACTCCTAAAAACAAGTACGCATAAACATTCATTTTTCTATATGCAAACCAAAAAAATCCAAAGATAAATGCAGCCCAATTCCAAGAAAATTGAGCCCCTTTTTTCCATAATTAAATTTACCCCATTTTTTTCTGTAAGTATCTTTGTTTTTCCCAACGTATGCCATCACTTCTTCAAGAGTTTCTATATCTAGGTCCTCAATATGAATATTATTTTTTCTTCGTACCCACCCCATTACTGATACCTCCTTTATTTAATTAACCTCCCCATCCACTGTTTAATAATTCCTACAGAAAAAAGGCCAAACAAAAAAGCGATCAAAATATTGACCGATTTTAATCATAGGCTCTGTGGTTTAGTATGACCTTTTAATAAAAATCGGCCTGCCACCTTGACAGTTTCTTGTTTTATTCTCTCCCCTTTAAGTGTAGGATAAGCCCTTGCTACTTTAAGTAAACTAATTCACAAACTTATTCAATTTTTCCTTCTCCAGTCAATTGTGTTCCACCAACCAAACCTAATTGACCAAAAGTATATATATATTCAGATTGACATACTGGTTCTTAATCTAGTCTATCCAATCCATAGATCAATGTATTTTTTCGGAGTTAGGGAAGTTTATTTTCATGGTTGTTTAGCATGTAATATCGATTCATAGGTTATTTTTTACTCCAAATATTTTTATACAGCCCTGTAATCGTAATATTAACAATGCCTTTTTCATTTAATGAGACTGCATTTTTCTCATAAGCTTCACTCGGGAAAATATAAAATCCAAAATCATCCCCATCCTTATAATTAATACCGCTTAACCAAGATTCTGAGCTGTTATAAACTTTATTATTATATTCAGCTTTCATTTTCGCGGATAAGTAATACGGTAGAGGATTTTCTTCAGCACTAACGTGATGAACTCCTGAAATTATAGAAGCCCCAGTTAATGAATATTGTCCGATTGCTCTAAAACCAATTGTATACCCTCCTGTATCTACACTTCCTGTATTCCTCAGAGAGGAAACATATATCCTATGGATTCCATCGTTATATAAGTCTTTACCTATATTACTTTCTAAATTTGATAGATCAATTGATATCGGAAATTCACCTTCTATAATATTTCCCTCTTGATTCGTATATACTTCTGCATCACTCGATATAAACGAAATTCCACCAGTCCATAACCCAAATAAACCTATTTTCCAAAAAAACAATAAGATTATAGCGATTAAGAGGATTAAACCCAATATTATTCTATTCATATTATTTGCCACTAATTTTCGCTCTCCCTATGAAAATTACTTTTAGTAGTGAAAAAGGTTATACTTCTTCTGAAGGATTACTTAAATGTGCTGAAAGTCCATATATCGCAACAATACCATGATACTCCATTTTCATTTTGATTATTTTTCATTTTTCAAAAAGTAATATGTAAAAAGAAAAGATTGCCATAATGACAATCTTGTTGTTACGTTATAGCCTCCCTTTTGTTGGATAATAATAATTTAATTTAATACCTTAATTTGAATTATTAAGATCAAATCGAGCAATTTCTTCATCTTCTACCGAAACGATTAACGTTGCATTCATCGCAGTGTTTTTTATCCTATCTAATTGGTCTGAGGAAGGTGCAATTCTGATTTCAGGATTTTCCTCTAATGCACCTAAATCAAAATCAAAGGTATATTCTCCTTCCTGATTTGGTTCAATAACTGGATTACTAGTTTTCCCTACACCTAAATTAGCCTTTTTCCTTTCTTCTTCGTCGTAAATGTTAAAACCCATTACTTCTTCTGAAACTGATTTTAGCGTTTCATTGGGTTCAATATTAACTTTTATTCCATCGTCATAATCGAATGTCTCGCTATTAGGTTTTTCCGTTCCCCCAATAGACTTTTTACCAGTATTCTTTATGATGAAATTATAACTAAGTGAAATAGGCTTTATAATTAAGCCTTGCTTTTCACCATAAGTAATACCAATTCCTCCCGCCCTATCATCTCTAATTTCAACAGTTGAACTTACGATTTCTAAAGAAGGTTTACTTGAACACCCTGACAATAGCAGCAGAATTATCAAAATACTCGTAAAAAGCTGCATTAAATCCCCCTCCTAAAAATTGTATTTTACTATATATTTCAAAATCCTTTGCAACCTTTTATTGAACAAAACGGCCCTTTAGTTCAATGCCTATAAAATTTTTATTCTCTAATTGAGAAAATCAATTACTTGTTAAATAAATTGACTGTCATTTGTTATTGAAAAAAACATTAATATGACACCAATAATAATTAATAAGATTGTAAATACCAAAAACCCTAAAGTGCTATATTCGTGCAGCCAAACCTCCCCAAGTCCTTTCATAAACTTTTTTGAGACATCTGTTTCACTTCGTATTTCTTTATACTTTTCATAAAAGGCTTGCGTGCTATAATAAGAAAACCCAATGCCAAAGATAAACAATATTAAACCCAAAGCAAAAACTTCTACCCTTGACATAAGTCACTCCTTTCAACTCTTTCCCCCATTACTA
>JAEWMK010000497.1 GCA_023457235.1 Bacillota bacterium | reverse complement strand
ACCTCAGAGTCTCCGTTCTTCCATTATACAGATCAATCAGGTCAACAGCATGAAGTGTGGTTTGAGGATGCCCGCAGTTTTCAGGCAAATTATGACACTGCAAAAGAATATAATCTTCGCGGTGTTAGCTACTGGGTCCTAGGAGCAGAATCTCCGCAAAATTGGCCTGTTCTAAGTGCGAATTTCAATATCATAAAAAAATAAATGGGACACAGTTCCCGACCCCACGGCCCCCACGAGCTCGCGACCCAAGAACCCAAAACAAGCCCATGACCCAGAAAATATGAAATATATCACTGACAACGATCCCTGTTTTTGGTATTATTAGACAAAAATGGTATAAACAGCTCGGGGGGAATGTGTATGAAAATCGGCAGAAAAGTGATTTATAATGAAGAAGAATGGGAAATAATCTGGATCTATGACGAAAACAAAATCGAAATTGAAAAAACCTATTTCTTTAATAAAGTGCTTGTTCACCCGTCTGAGATAACTTTACTGCAATCTTATTAATAAAGGAAAAACAGCTCAGATCCGTTGAATGAGCTGTTTTTTTATTTGCCTACGTTTCTTAACATTACACATACTCCTATTATCAATCCTGCTGCGGTTTTTAAAGATAGCAATTCAGCATTTGAATTTATGAAAACGGGCACCTATCTTGTGGACAGCCCGTTTTTTGTCTTGCTTTTCTTTTTTAGATTTAACTATATTGTCATATTTTAACACTTCTTACTAACGAAAAGCATGATACATTATTTTTAACAAAAATTATAATTTGAAGGTGTCTGATCATGATTTCAATATTTTCACCTGCTGTTTCTTTAATGAAGAAGTTAAAGTATCCCCATAAATTCGCGTTAATCGGGGTTATTTTTCTACTGCCTATAAGTGTCATGTTATTTCTATTAATTTCTGATATGAAGGATAAAATTGATTTTATAGAAAAAGAAAAATTAGGGATTGAATATACCTTGCACTTGAAAAATCTGATCGCCGATATTCAACAGCATCGGGGAATGACGAATGCTTTTCTAAGTGGTGATCAGTCCTTTAAAGAAGAACTTGCGCTGAAGAAATCACAAATTGAGTTAAAAATCGAGCAACTGGATGCCGTTGATCAAAAATTAGGGGCTACCCTCAAAACCGAACAAAAATGGAACGAAATAAAAGATATGTGGAACACCTTTCAAAAGAATGCGAACCAGCTTTCCGTTAATGAGACCCTTGAGGAACACACAGAGATTATCGCGAAATTGCTAGAATTCATGAATCATATTGGAAATACTTCAAACTTATATCTTGATACAGGGCTAAAAAACTATCACCTTACCGAATCTTATATGAATATACCGATGATGACGGAAAAAATCGGACAAACACGGGCATACGGTTCAGGCTATCTTGCTAAGGAGACGATGACGGTTGATGAGAGAACAAAGCTATTTGTCTTATCTATTTTAATTAGCTCAACCCTTGAAGATATAAAAAATTCGGTCAACACTATACTGAGTGAAAATGTTCCGAATGAAACACTTATAAAAGCTAATCTCGAAAAAACCGTCTCTGAAACTGAAATCTTTTTGGACGTATTAAATAAAAATGTTCTATATGCAGAGGAAAATAATATTTCACCAAATCATTATTTTCTATTGGCAAGCAGAGCGATAGACAGTGCTTTTATATTATATGAAATTGAAGCCCTAGCATTGACTGATGTCCTTGAAAACGATATACATCATATTGAAAAAGAAAGAACACAGATCGTCTTATTATTAATCACGATTCTATTCATTTTGAGTTATCTTTTTATTGCTTTCTATAAATCTGTACGTGACACTGTTTTTACCTTCGAACAAACAGCAACTAAAATAGCAAACGGTGATTTAAATGCAAAATTGTCACTGGATACAAACGATGAGCTAAAACATGCAGGTGACTCCTTTAATAGAATGGCAGAAGCACTTTGCAACAAGATCGATGAATTAAAAATTGCTGAAGAACAGCTGCAGGAACAAAAAGAGTTCGCAGATAACTTAATTCAAAATTCCACAACTGCTACCTTTGTTATTAACGCTGACGGCAACATTACCATTTGGAATAAAGCATGCGAGGAGCTAACAGGCATTAAAGCCCATACGATTTTAGGAACGCCAAATCATTGGAAGGCTTTTTTCGAAGAACCACATCCTTGTTTAGCGGATTTAATTATTCGTAAAAGCCAAATAAATCAATATTCCATTTCCTACGATAAATCACGGATTATTCCAGATGGACTGCATGCGGAAGGTTGGTTTATTTTGAATGATGGCTTGAATCACTATCTTTATTTCGATGCGGCCCCTCTCTATAATCGCAAAGGTGAACTAACGGCTGTTATTGAAACCCTGATGGATATGACCGACAAAAAGCGAAATGAAGACAAAATCAAATACAAAGCCTACCATGACCCTTTAACCGAATTACCGAATCGCAATTATTTACAGAAAGCAATCGGAAAAGCGTTATTACAGGCAAAAGAAGAAAATCGAATGGTAGCCCTTCTTTTCTTAGATCTCGATGGATTTAAGATCGTAAATGACACCTACGGACATGATGTCGGTGATAAATTGTTAAAAATAGCTGCAAACCGTCTAAATAAATATGCAGGGGAATTTGACACAGTGGCCCGCCTTGGCGGAGATGAATTTGTCATACTATATCAAGAAATAAATAAACCAAGTGACGCAGGGATCATCGCACAAAATATAATTAACGAGATTAATAAACCAATTGTTATCGGAAATAACGAATTATTCGTCGGAGCAACCATTGGAATCAGTCTTTTCCCAAACAATGGAAAAGACAATGAAACTTTAATGAAGCATGCCGACCTGGCAATGTATCATGCCAAAAAGAAAGGCAAAAACAGATATCAATTTTATAGTTCTTTAATGTGTGATGTTGATTGTAAATTGACGAGCTGTTTGATTAAGAATTTGAAAAAGGAGACGCGTGCTTAGTTTGTAGTGGCAAAAAGCGCCCAAATGGATACCAAACCTTTTGAGCGCTTTTATATCTAATATTTCTATCCTACGTTAAACTTTTTTGTTTTAAATGACAATGAGGATGATAATTCTGTAAGCTGCATACCAATCAAGTGTGTCTTCTCCATTTCACTAATTTGCTTATCACTTGTGGTCAGCATTTGTTCCGTACTTGAAAGTGTTTCTTGAGATATAGAAACGATCCCTGCTGTTGTATGTTCAAGCTGAGGTAATATGTATTGAAGCTCAGATAGCTCCCCTTGCATGTTTTGTATTTTTTCAATTACTCTACTAATTTCACTCATTAAATTGTCAAAGGATTCCTTGGACTGATTTGCCGTTGTTAATGTCTTGTTTATTTTTAATAAAATTTGATCGAATTCTTGGCTAGCCTGCTTAGTTACATCCTCCATGGTTGTAATGGAACTTGTTATTTCTTCAGCAGCCTTTGTTGATTGGTCTGCAAGTTTGCGTACTTCATTGGCTACAACTGCAAAGCCCTTCCCTGCTTCTCCCGCCCGTGCTGCTTCAATCGTAGCGTTAAGTGCTAACAGTTTTGTTTGATCGGCAACCGCTTGTATTAAACCCACCAGGTTTGCAATGGCATTAGAATGATTTTTCACTTCTTTAATCGTACCGGTCATATACTCGAAATCTGATTCAAAGAGGTTAATGGTCTCGATTAATTGTGTGATATTCCGTTCACCCCCTTGAGCTGAGTGGTTCATATCCTCTGAACTAGCAAAAACTTTATTAATATTGTTAATCAGCAAGTCAATTTTGTCCTTCATCGTATTAAAATCATGAACACTATCCTCTGAAGTTGCTGCTGTCTCTTCGGCAGCTAGCTTTACTAAGTTAATTTCTTGAATCAGCTTGTGACTGGAAGCAAGTGCTTCATTGGAAGACTGGCTTAGACTTTCTCCAGTAGATTCTAGTTCTTTCGTTGTTTCGTTTAATTCGTGAATCATATTTCTCATTTGTTCTATCATCATGTTAAAGCTTTTATTCAATGAAATAATTTCCGGAACAGTCGTTTTTACCGAAATCGTTTTGTTTAAATTACCTTCACGAACCTCTCTCATTGTTTCCTGTAATTTCTTTAGTGGTTTTGTAATACTTTTTACAAATAAACTAATAAGAATAGTACATATAATGAGGGAGATCATGACTGACAAAATAATAAAGGAATGCATTTGATTAACAGGGCCCAAGTATGAATTGGTAGGGACTGCCAAGATAAATTTTCCATTTATTTCATTTATTTTTTGTACTGAAATCGTATAATCCTTACCTTCCAATTGATCATGGAAAATCCCCTTATCCAACTTATTAATTTTTTCTACTAGTCCATTTGAAAAGTTGGTCTTCACTTTTTTACTAACCTGGAAAGGTGTAATCTTTCCATTTTGCATATAATATAGGTCTGAAGATATACCATCTGCTGCTAATTGTTTTTGCTGGTCACGAACGCTCATCTCTACCTGTTGAAAAAAATAATTCTCATCACTGATATAAACAAACTTCAAATTTTTAATTATGTAGGACATGATCTCAACTTCTCGAGTTAATCGATCTTCTATAATTTGAATAGTGGTTGTTTTAGCTTTACTGTATAACGTAAAACCGAGGATATTTATTGATACAACAAACAACAAAATAAAAATAAGAAGCAATCTACTTTGCAGACTCAGTCGATTATATATTTTTTTCAATTTTAATCCCCCATCTAATTCCTTAAGTTATCAAGTCACTTTAAAGGAAATTTTACCAACTCATTGTTAAGAAACTGTAAATGTATACTTATTTTTTTGTAAATCTTTCGTGAGGGACAAAAAAGCAGATAGAGGATAAGAGCCACAGTTCCCGACCCTCTGGTTCGTTAAATCTTAAATTTTTGAACTAATTGTGCTAATTGCATAGCCATGTCCGAAAGTCCTTTAGCTGATTGTGATATTTCTTCTAAAGATGCTAATTGTTGTTGAGTCGAAGCTGCAACTTCTTCCGTACTTGAGGAGTTTTCTTGAGAAATTAATGCAATCTGTTCAGCCATATTTGTAAATTCAAGAACCCCGGAAGAAATAACTTGTATTGTATCGTTAACATCTTCTACCTTCGGTGTAATTTCTCTAGTACGGTTTAAGATTACGTTAAATTTTTCTGATGTTTGTTTTGAGATTTTTAATCCTTGCTCCGCATTTTCGGTAACCTGCTCCATAATACGCACCGATTGTTTTGTGTCTTGTAAAATACTATTTATCAAATCAGAAATTTGCTTAGTTGCTTCCTTTGATTGTTCCGCAAGCTTCTTAACTTCGTTTGCAACAACAGAAAATCCCTTTCCATGTTCACCAGCTCTGGCA
>JAEWMK010000496.1 GCA_023457235.1 Bacillota bacterium | reverse complement strand
TGCAAAGAGAGCTTGATAAAGAGTTGCTAGGAGTGCAACAAAGCGCATATCATCTGCATGGAAAAGCTTAAACTGTATACCTATCTGTACTAACTCAGTCTCAATAGAGCTTGCACTCGCAATCTTTTCATCATTGCAATATAAATAAGCAGTAGAGGTAAAATCCTTTTCAAAACGAAATTCTAAATCGTCCATTGTAAATGAATAAGAGGATTCTAATAATTGCACTGTTTTCCGTTGAATGGGTATCAAGCTGCCATCAGGCATAACAATTTGATGGCTGACTCCTTTTGTTAACAGGGTAGATTGTACTTGAAAAAGTGGTGCACCTAATGTAGTTCGTGTCTCATAACGGTACGGTAATGTTTGCTGTGCAGCTACCAGCAAGACAGCATTCAGTACTTTACCAGCAGAGGTACGCTCCATTTTTTGAAGTACACATACTGTTTCGTTGTGTTCATTCACGATTGGAATATCAGTGAAGCTTTTAAAGCCCTTCGGATAGGTAAGTGTAAAAGTTGCCATAAAGAAACCTCCAGTCATTATTTATACGAGTAGGTAGTCGAGGAGGTTTCAAGAAACTAGCTCTACGGTGTTTTTTATCTACATGCCTCTTTATAAATAAATGAACAGGCTGCTGAAGTAGCAAATTATTTTCGCTTTCAGCAGCCTGTTCATTTTATGACATTTGGGTATGACCGGATAGAGCACGCTTTTCCTGCTCTGTATCAAATTCTTTTTCCATTTTTGACACGACCACTGTTGCTACACCATTACCAATTAGATTTGTAACTGCACGTGCTTCTGACATGAAACGATCTACGCCGATTAAAAGGGCAATCCCCTCTACTGGGATCATCGGGAAGGCTGCTAATGTTGCTGCAAGTGTAATAAAGCCAGAGCCTGTTACACCAGCTGCCCCTTTAGAAGTAAACATTAACACACCAAGAAGTAATAACTGATCACCTAATGACAGATCCACACCAAAAGCCTGTGCGATAAACAATGCCGCCATTGATAAGTAAATCGATGTACCATCAAGGTTGAAAGAATAACCAGTTGGAAGAACAAGACCTACTACAGATTTAGAGCAACCGTATTTCTCAAGCTTTTTCATCATTGGCGGTAACGCAGACTCAGATGAAGAAGTACCAACAACTAGGAAAATTTCTTCTTTAATATAGGCAATGAATTTAAAAATATTGAATCCATAGAACTTAGCAACTGCTCCAAGGACAAAAACAATAAATAAGAACATAGTAGTATAAACAGAACCCATAAGAAAGCCGAGATATTTTAGAGAGCCTAAACCGAAATTACCGATTGTATAAGCCATTGCACCAAAAGCACCAATTGGAGAAACCTTCATTATAATATTTACGATTCCGAACATAACCTCAGAGAATTTTTCAAAAAGATCTAAAATAGGTTTTCCCTTTTCTCCCAATTGGGCAAGAGCAACACCGAACAAAATAGCAATAAATAATACCGGTAATAATGAACCATTTGTAAAAGCACCAAGAAATGTATCAGGAATAATAGATAAGATAAAGTTCATTAAGCCATGACTTGTCTCTTCTGCAGCTTTCGTATATTGAGCAACAGCAGATGCATCTGCAGCACTTGTATCAAAGCCTTTACCTGGTTTAAAAACGTTTGCAATTGTGATACCGATAGCTAAAGCAATGGTTGAAACGATTTCAAAGTAAAGTAATGCTTTACCACCGATACGACCCAACTTCTTCATATCACCCATACCAGCAATTCCGACTACGATTGTAAGGAAAATGATAGGTGCGATGATCATTTTAATCATTTTAATAAAAATGTCTGCTAAAACCTTTAATTCTGCACCGAATTTTGGAAATAATGCCCCACAAATAATACCGAGAATAATACCGCTAATAACCTGAAATGTTAAACTCTTAAAATTTAAAAACTTTTTCATTATTCCACCCCTATCTTATTATTAAAATTCTTAGAAAGATTTCATTAATTGAAAGCGTAATCATTTAACGTTCTTGTGAACATTATATGAACTCTTGTCGTATTTTGATATATTTTGAAACTATATAAAATAGTTTTGTAATTAAACTAAGGGTTATATTCAAAAGTAATCTATTTACTCCCATTATTTTTACTATTCAAAAGGATGTATACAGGTAAGCGGTTTCTGTTAGTACACCAACTAAAAAATGATCGGTAATAGCTGGTTTTAAAAGGTTTTTTACCTTAAATCTGTTGTACAACAAATAACAAAACAAAATAGTATAGTATATCAGAAATACGAAACAACCAAAAAACTTATTGACCAAAAGCGGCAATTCTTAGCAAGTTTAAGTGATATTTTTGTTTTTAATAGGGACTTTTGAAAGTAATTTAAGTAGGAGTTTCTAAGCTTGAAAATGAAAAAGAAGAGGCCCATCATGTAGGCCTCTCACTTTGAAGTAACTTAATATTTAATTTTCCGCTAATTTAGGTGCAACTTTTGGGGTAGCCGCTTTTTGCTCGATTGGGTCTTCTGCTGGTGTTGCCCTTTTGATAAATAAAGAAAGGAGTAAGGCAACAACCGAAATAAAGGCTGCAATCAAGAAAGCAAAATTAATTCCCTCTAGCATAGCTTGCGCTGTAATTTGTTGTTGAATAGCAGCTAAGGCAGCTTCTGTTGGCTGACCACCTGCAGCGCCCGCCTTATTGATTGCTGCACTTGTAAGATCAGCCGCTGCCGATTCCGTACGATTCGTCATAATTGTGATCAACAACGCAGTTCCAATAGCACCTGACACTTGATTTAATGTGTTGTTCATCGCTGTACCATGCGGGTAAAAACGCGCCGGTAATTGATTTAATCCATTTGTTGATACAGGCATCATGACCATTGACATCCCAAACATTCGAATCGCATGTAATATCATAAGGTAGGTATAACCTGTTTCAAACGTAAGCTTGCTCATATAATAAGTCGTTATTGCTAAAATTGTAAGACCTATTACTGCTAGTATACGGCCCCCAAACTTATCAAATAGTTTCCCCGTGATTGGAGACATAAAGGCCATTACTAATGCCCCGGGAAGCAACATTAACCCTGCATCCATAGGAGAGATTCCACGAAGTGTTTGCACATAGATTGGCAAAAGAATCATCCCTGAAAACATCGCCATATTTATCACCATAGTAATCGCAGATGATAAAGCAAACATTGGATATTTAAATATACCGAAATTTAGCATTGGGCGTTCTTTCTTTGATTGCAAAATAACAAAGGAAACGAAAGAAATAATTCCAATTATTATCGTTCCATATACCTGCGGGCTGTCCCAGCCTTTATTCCCGGCAGAACTAAAACCATACATTAAACCGCCAAAACCGATGCTTGATAATAAAAGCGATACAACATCAAGGCGAATATTAACCTTTTCTTTTTTATCTTTAAGCAAGAAAAATCCAATGATTAATACTGCTGCTGCAATTGGCGTAACAAAATGGAAAAGCATTCTCCAATCATAATGTTCGATAATCCACCCTGATAAAGTTGGACCAATCGCAGGTGCGGCCATTAATATTAGACCAAACACACCCATCGCGGCCCCTCTTTTTTCAACAGGGAAGCTGACTAACATTACATTCATTAGGAGCGGCATCATAATGGCCGACCCTGCGGCTTGAACCATACGGCCGGTTAATAAAATAGGGAACACGTGGGCTACACCGGCAATGATGGTCCCAATTGTGAACAAACCCATTGCCACTAAAAACAAGCGGCGTACAGAGTATTTTTCAATTAAAAAAGCAGTAGTTGGAATTAGAATCCCGTTTACCAACATAAATCCTGTTGATAACCACTGCACAGTTGCCGGCTCAATTTTTAATTCTGTCATAATTGAAGGTAAGGCAATATTTAATAATGTATTATTTAAAAATGCGATAAAAGCTCCAATCATTAAGACTGAAATTATCCCATAGGGTGGACGATGTGTCTCTTTAACATCTTGATTCATTGATCTTTCCTCCTATGAACACTAAGTTCAATTATTTATACTTGCATTTCAGATAAACCATATCTTATACCATAAGTTTAAATATTTCAATTGATAAATACTCCCTATTTTAAAGGGTTTGTATATTTCTAAAAATTAATGTACTATGATTTTTATACAAGTAGTCCAATAAAATTCCAGGTGATAATTATGAACATTAGGAAACAAAAAGTTTTAAATATAGCTCATCAATTATTTATTGAAAAAGGATATCAAGCAACATCTATTCAAGATATTTTAGAAAGCAGCGGGATCTCGAAGGGAACATTTTATAATTATTTTTCCTCAAAAAGCGAATTATTAATGGCATTATTTAAATCCATTTTTAAAAAACTCGAACAAGAGAGAAATGAATTGCTCATTGGTCAAGACCCCTCTGATGTTAAGGTTTTTATAAAACAAGTTGAATTACACATGAATACGAATAAAAGAAATAAACTATTGTCTCTTTTTCAAGAAGTGCTTGTCTTAAATGATCCTGAACTAAACAACTTCATGAAACGTGGCAACTTCATATTCATCGATTGGGTATATACTCGATTTCTTGATCTTTTTGGGGACGAGAAAAAACCTTATCTATTAGATTGCGCAATTATGTTTTTAGGAATTCTCCAACATAACTTTAAATTTAACGCAATGGCTTATGAAGAGGAAAACACCAGTATTCAGAAGATTGTTCGATACAGTGTAGAGCGGATTGTAAAAATCGTCGAGGAGGTTTCGGCAGCAGGAGATCAGTTAATAAGCCCCGAAGTGTTAGAAAACTGGCTACCAATCAATAAAAGAGGTAAGACTTTAAAGGAAAAACTTTATCATACCGTATCACAAATTAAAATGACCTTAAATGATGGTAAGGATCAAACGAAACCGCTTGAATTGCTTAACTTTGTTTTAGATGAAGTACTGCATTCACGTGAACCTCGGAAATTTCTTATTGAGAGTGTACTTCTATCTATAAAAACAGACACCACACTTTCAGAAATCGAGGACATGCAATTATTTGAAAAGCTTGTCTTAGAGTATTTATCTACAAATGAACCGGCGTAAGGTAGCAATTCTTACGCCGGTTTTTGCACATTATTGTCTAGTTCCAGCGCCCAGCGACTCGTAAACTTCGCTCATCTCCCTACGATAAGTCAACATCGATTCGCATTCAGCTCATCGTGTTTCCTTTATCTCAGTCGATGCGCTCCAGTTTATACGTCGCTATACGGGCGCTTTCACTTTTCTAGTTCCAAACGGGCTTTCTTTTTTCAATAAAGGCTCGGATTCCTTCTTGGGCATCTGGATGTTTACTATTTAAAGCAATAACTTCTGTTGAATAATTTAAAGCTTGGAAATCTTCCATATTAATTTGTTGATAAAACTGGCGCTTTCCTATTTCGATTATGTTTAGACTTTGTTTTGTAATATCTTTAGCAAGTCTTTCTGTTTCCGCATCTAACTCCTCGACAGGGACAACTTTATTGACTAGACCATGCTGCAATGCCTCATCTGCTGACATGAAATTACCGGTAAACAGTAATTCTACGGCCTTTTTCCTTCCAATATTTCTACTTAAAAATACCGCAGGTGTACTGCAAAACAGTCCGCTATTTATACCCGGAGTTGAGAACTTCGCTACATCACTTGCAACTGCCAAGTCACTAGCGGCAACTAGTTGACATCCGGCAGCTACTGCCGCGCTGCGGACTTTAGAAATAACAATCTGTGGAATCTCCCGCAACGTCCGCATCACAAGCTCGCATTCTCGGAAAAGTGCCAACACTTCAGTTTCACTTTTTGCTTCAATTTCCTTTAAGCTATGGCCTGCACAAAATACACGTTCAGAACCTTCAATCACAACAACTTTAACTTCTCTTTTCTCGCCAATTTCTTTTAACAATTGGTCCATTTCTTGAAGGACCCGTAATGTTAATGTGTTAAACTCCTTCAGATTTTCCAAGGTGATATAAGCAATGTCTTTAGTTTGTCTTACTGATAAAAACTCCATCCCACCACTCCTTAATAAAAATGCTGTCCACCTATAGTTTGAATGTTCTGGTAATTTAAGTCAATATACAATATTGTAATTTTATTAAAAAAAATCGCCCAATCTATAAATTGAATCCCATAGATCAGACGATTGCTTTTTAAGCTAAAAACTCCATGAATTCTTCTCCTGTAATCGTTTCCTTCTCTACCAAGTATTTTGCTAGTTCATGTAATTTATCTTTATTTTCTTCAAGTATTTCAATTGCCCTTTGGTGAGCAATTTTAATAATTTTTAACACTTCAGCATCTATTTTCGCAGAGGTCTCAGAAGATACCAACAGTGTTGTATCTCCACCTAAGTAAGGATTGTTCACCGTTTCTAAAGCCATCATATCGAATTCGTCGCTCATACCGAATCTAGTAACCATGTCTCTGGCAATTCTTGTTGCCTGTTGGATGTCGTTTGCAGCACCTGAAGTGATTGTATTGAAAATAATTTCCTCTGCTGCGCGGCCTCCCATATAGGTAGTGATTTTATCCAAGGCTTGCTCTTTTGTAATCAGTACTTGTTCCCCTTCTTCCACCTGCATCGTATAGCCCAACGACCCCGAGGTTCTCGGAATAATCGTTATTTTATGAACGGGTGCTGAGTGATTTTGTTTGGCTGCAACTAGGGCATGGCCAATTTCGTGATAGGCAATCGTTAATTTATCTTTCATCGGAATCACGGCATTTTTTCTCTGATATCCAGCGATAACTACCTCTACAGACTCCTCAAGGTCACTTTGGTTTACGTGATGGCGTCCTTCTTTAACCGCTCTTAGTGCACCTTCATTAATAATATTGGCTAAATCGGCCCCTGACGCACCAGGTGTTGCTCTTGCAATTGCGTTTAGATCGATATCGTCCCCCATTCTTACCTTACCGGCATGGACATTCAAAATCGCTTCACGTCCCTGCAAATCTGGTAATTCCACCGGGATTCTGCGATCAAATCTTCCAGGTCTAAGCAACGCTTTATCAAGGGTTTCCGGTCTATTCGTAGCCGCTAAAATAACGACCCCCTTACCGGCATCAAACCCATCCATTTCTGATAAAAGTTGATTTAATGTTTGTTCCCTTTCATCATTGCTGCTGATCCCAATTGAATTGCGGCTTTTACCGATCGCATCAATTTCATCAATAAAAACGATACAAGGAGCTTTTTCCTGTGCCTGTTTGAATAAATCTCTGACTCTGGCAGCCCCCATTCCTACAAACATTTCCACAAATTCGGAACCAGATATCGAGAAAAATGGCACCTTGGATTCTCCAGCTAATGCTTTTGCAAGCAACGTTTTCCCAGTGCCTGGAGGCCCCACTAATAAAACCCCCTTCGGAATCTTAGCGCCAATAAATTTATACTTCGTTGGATTATGTAAATAATCAACGATTTCCTGCAATGCTTCTTTAGCTTCATCTTGACCAGCGACGTCTTCAAAAGATTTCCCTGTTTCAGCTTTCACATAAATTCTGGCATTACTTTTTCCAATACTTAATGTACGATTTCCCCCTCCCACTTTCGTTTGCATTTTCCTAATGAAAATTTGGCTGATCCAAATAAAAATAATCAATGGAAGGATCCAAGTTAAGATGAAATTGATGAAAGAGGAATCGTCACTTTGAATCGTAGAGGTAAAAGGGACTTTGGCTTTATACAAACGGTTCACCAAATCTGGATCATCCATACGTCCCGTTACAAAATCAGCTTCTTTTCCTTGCTCATCCTTAGCAGTAAAAGCTATATAATTGGACATGATCTCAACTTTTTGAATATCCCCCTTTTCAATTTTTGTTAAAAATGTCCCATAGTCAACTTCCGTTATTTTTTGTTCCGTAATTAGTGGCATTATAAATGCGTTCAGAAGCATAACAACACTCATTGCAATCAGGAAATAATAAATCATGGGCTTCCGAGAATTTCTTTGTACTTTCATTATTGATCCTCCCTTCAAGCCTTCTCTTTATCCCATATTTTAACACTCCTAATAGTCTAAACCTCACAAGAAACTTGTACTTTATGTGAAAAAATAATTAAAAAGTGAAACTTATTTTATTTTCCAACGTAAATACTATAGAATGAAAAATAACAATCAAAAAAAGAATTACGGAGGGAAATTACTTAAATGAAAAAATTATTTGCAGCTGTGATTACTGCAGCACTTTTATTTACGCCGATTGGTACAGCTATTTTCCAAGACCAACCTACAACGGTTGATGCCAAAAGGTATAGTTCAGGCAAAAAAGGATTTAACAATAATACTACGAACAACAACAATTCCTTTTTCCAAAACAAAAAAGCAGACCAAAATACAACTAATAAATCTGCTGCAACACCGAATACAACGAAAAAAGGCGGATTTTTCTCAGGTGGTTTAATGAAGGGCCTAATGATAGGTGGACTAGCTGGATTACTATTTGGCAGCCTTTTCGCAAATATGGGAATTTTAGGTTCGATCCTCGGCTTAATGATTAACGTACTTGCTATTATTGTATTAATTTCACTGATACGTGGTATTTTCACATACTTCAAAAATAAAAAGAAAAAAGAGGATGTTAATCCATGGCAGAGCTAGTACTAGCGGAGCAGGATATTATCAATGCGACCTGCATTTATATTGCTCGTAAAAGGCAGGTAAAACCAGAAGATGTTGAAGTTGAATTAATGTTTGATGATGACTATGGTTTTTCTGCAGAAGTTTTTGTAAATGACCGCAAGCAAGTACTTACCCATGGTAATTTAATTGAAGCTTTGCGATTATGGCTTGAGGAGTTTTTAAATAGAGATCCATATGCAGGCATTCAGTTGGTTCTCGATGATGATGAAGGTATTATTGCATTAATTAATTAAACGAAACCCCGTTTCGATTGAAGCGGGGTTTCGTTTTCTTTGCTTATTTTTTCTTCTTTGACATTCTTCCTAAAATAAAGGCACCTGCTGTTAGGCCCAACACTGTATTTGTTTTCTTATTAAAAACTGTTTTGGCAACAAGGTTTAAGTTTTGAGGTCTTTCAGCAAGACGTCTCATGAAATAACCATACCAATCCTTACCAAATGGTACATACGTACAGAAGTTATAGCCCTCTTTGGCAAGCTCCAATTGAAGCTCTCTTCTGAAACCATATAACATTTGGAATTCATATTTATCTTTAGGAATATTGTTTTGCTTTATAAACTTTTTCAAATGATTGATAATGTGATGGTCATGTGTGGCGATGGAAGTAAACTTTCCATTTAATAGGTGCCATTCTGTAATACGAATAAAGTTTGCATCAATCTCTTTTTTATCTTGGTATGCAAGATCTGCAGGCTCTTTATAAGCACCTTTTACGATACGCACACGCATATCTTTATATTTTTCAACAAATTCCTGCGCACGGTGGAAATAGGCTTGAATAACCGTTCCAACGTTATCAAATTCCTTTGTTAACTCATCAAGAATGTCATAAGCAGGCTGTAAATGCCCTGAATCCTCAATGTCAAAGTTGACAAACATATTGTAACCGCTTGCTTTTTCTAGAATTTCCTTAAGATTTAGAAGTGCAAAATCATAATCAATGTCTAATCCTAATTGTGTTGGTTTTAATGAAATGTGAGCGTCTACATTATTTTCGTGGATCGCTTCGATTACAGCAAGAATATTATTTTTTGCCTCAGTTGCTTCTTCTTTTTGATAAACAAATTCGCCTAAGTTGTCTACCGTACAAGAAATGCCATGTGCATTTAGCTCTTTAATGCTTTTGATTACTTCAGGAATATTTGTACCCGCTACGACACTTTGTGCCCCCATTTTTAATCCATATTTTTTAGCAGCACTATTTAAAAATTGATTTTGAGAAAGACCAATGAAAAAATCTTTTAATAACATAGCGATTACCCCTCTACAGTAATTTTTCGAATATAAGAACTCGATATTCGACAATTTTCTCCGTTGTCCACCAGAGTTTATATTTCACTTATTATTATATTAAATTTTACTTAATATTTCTTTGTAACAATCACCCAAAATATCTGTCATTTTTTGTGGAGAATTCACAATAAAAAGGCAACTAGGGTATAGTTGCCTTTGTTAAATCGTCTTTGTATTAAGCTTCTTCTGGAACATTTTCGTTTATGCTTACCTTTACTTTAACAATTCTTCTGTCATTCATTTCCTCTACTGCAAAAATGATGTCTTTATATTCGATAGCAGGACGTTCCTCCACTCCAGGGATATAGCCCAGCTGTCCAATCATAAATCCACTTAATGTATCATAATCCTGTGTTGGAAGGTCAACATTCAAAATGTCCTCAACTTCATAAAGATTGGTTGTACCAGCCATAATATAATGATATTCATCAATTTCTTCAATCTCGACTACGTCCATCTCAGGTTCATCATATTCATCAAAAATATTGCCGACGATTTCTTCAATTAAATCCTCAATTGTGATGATTCCATCAGTACCGCCGTATTCGTCAATTACAATTGCCAAATGGACATTGTTTTTTTGCATATCTCTAAATAGCTGGTCTATCTTGATTGATTCCAATACATAATACGGCTCGCGAACTAACTCGCGTAAATCAAATTTCTCTCTGTCTCCATTTTCAATGAATTGGAACAAGTCTTTAACGTGCAATATACCAACAATATTATCTATTTTTTCATCATAAACAGGTAGTCTTGTATATTTTTCAACATTAGCGACATGTAGTGCTTCTCTTAGAGTCGTTTCCACAGGAATCGCTACGATATTCGTTCTATGGGTCATAATATCCGAGACCGTTTTATTATCGAATTCAAAGATATTATTGATCATTTGTTTTTCTGTTTCTAGAATGGTTCCTTTTTCTTGTCCAACATCGACCATCATTCTAATTTCTTCTTCAGTTACATCTTCCTCATCGGCATTTGGGTCTAATCCGAACATTCTTACCATTAAGTTTGTAGACAATGTTAAGAACCTTACAAAAGGTGATGTGATTTTTGATAACAATGTTAATGGTGTGACGGCAAAAAACGAGATTTGCTCAGCCTTTTGTAATGCGAGCCTTTTTGGAACAAGTTCACCTAACACTAATGTAAAATAAGATAGGATTAATGTAATAATGACTGTAGAAAGCGTTGCTAGTGTTGCCTGCGGGAGCGGCAATCCTAAATTATAAAGAAATTCTGCAAGCCTTCCTGCAAAGCTGCCAGCTGCAAAAGCACTCGCTAAAAATCCAGCAAGTGTAATACCAATCTGTATCGTTGCCAAAAAACGGCTTGGCTCATTTAAAAGTGTTTGAACCATTTTCGCTTTTTTATGTCCACTGTCTGCCATTAATTTTATTTTGTTATCATTTAAGGAAACAAGTGCCATTTCTGACGCTGCAAAAAATGCATTTAAAAGAATCAGTACGATGAGTACCAATATTTCGGTGCCCAAATAATCTACCTCCAGGTAATATAAAATGTAATGTAATGTAATCATTATTACTTTATCAGATTTACGTAAAATTGTATAATTACAACTTCAAAAAATAATTACTTGTAGTGTTTACTTTTTAAATTTTATCATTCTTATATGAATAGCAAAAAACCTTTGGCAAGTCGACAAAGGTTTAATTTGTTTAATATTCACTTTCAATTTTCGTAATCCTATCATATAACTCTTTATTTACAGGTGTTGGAATACCATATTTCCTACCCAGTTCTAGTACTGTTCCCGCAAATAAATCAACTTCACTAAAACGTCGTGCTTCAACATCCTGCGCCATAGATGGTTTGCCTTCAGGACTTAATTTACTTAATACATTTAGCCAATATGAAATATCATCTTCTGTTAAAGTGATTCCTTCTTTTTCAGCTAGTATAGCAACTTCTCTCATAGCTGCAATCATCATATCCCTTGCAGGGCCGTCCTTTTGAATTTCGCCATAATTGCTATCATATACGGCAACTGTTTGATTGACACCAACATTTAACATAAATTTGCTCCAGAATTTCTCCTGCATATCTGTCAGCACCTCATGCGCTATCTCCATTTTTTCAAAAAAGGCTGCAACTGCTTTTACTTTTTCAGAAATAATTCCTGGTTCCCGGTCACCAAAAACAAGCATTCCCATATTTGCATACGTTAGTTTATTACCGACCTTAACAGCATCCATTCCTTGGGCGACACAATATAATACTTTATCCATTCCATATGTTTCGCCAATTACGGTCTCACTAGAAATACCATTAAGCGCGGAAATTATGATAGTATTTTCTCCTACATGATTTTTTACAGCTTTAATGGCGTCTTGTAATCCATTAAACTTAACTGTAAAAATAAGCAAATCTGCAGGCTCTAAAATTTCTTCTGGGGAAATATAGTTGAAATCACAGCGTTCATCATTACAATACACGCCGTCAGTTTGATATTTTTTGATTCGGTCGCTATCAGCGATAATTCTTAAATCTTTTTTTTCCATTCTTTTCGACAAATGATGTCCAAATAAAATTCCCAATGCTCCTAAACCGATAATTGAGACTTTTTTAATTTCCATAGCAAACCAAATCCTTTCTATGGTAAAGTTGTTA
>JAEWMK010000495.1 GCA_023457235.1 Bacillota bacterium | reverse complement strand
CAACTGAAGCTAATAGAACCGCTAAATTTATTCTCGCTTTATTACTGTCGTAATCTTCACCTAACAGGACCCCATTATGCTTTAGGTCATAGGCACTTCCTACATATCCATAAGCTGGGTAGACTTTGCCTTCTTCCGCACTTGTCGTAACAACTACGGTAATTCCTGCCGCAATTGCTTTTTTAATCGCATCCATCATGTAGGGTGAAACCTGACCTCTACCGACCCCTTCCAACACAATTCCTTTAGACCCAGCTTTAATGGCAGCTTCAATGAATACCCCATCTGCCCCCGAATAGCATTTAATGATATCCACTCTTGGAATTTGTTTTTTAATTAGATAGTTATCTTTTATAATCGGTTTTTGATAAATACTGACAATATTATTATCAATGATTCCAAGATAGCCGTATCCGAATGATTCAAAGCCTTGAACATTCGAGGCATGAACCTTTTTAACATATTTTGCTGAATAAATCCGCTCGTTAAAAACGACAACAACCCCAACATTTTTAAGTTCTTCATTAACGGCAACATATATGGAATTTCGAAGATTAGAATATACATCTGTACCTATGTCCTGTGGCGCCCTTTGTGACCCTGTAACTACGATAGATCTCGGATCGTTAATAGTTAAATCAAGAAAGTAGGCCGTCTCTTCCATTGAATCGGTTCCGTGTGTTACAACAATGCCACATACTGTTGGATCATTTAATTCCGTTAAAATTTCAGTACGAATTTTTAACATTAAGTCAAAATCGATATGCATGCTTGGTTTTTGCATAACATCAATAATTTTCACTTCTATATCTTCAGGCAGCTGACATAGATGTGCTAATTCTTCACCGGACATCGCTCCGGAATTTAATAGACCCTTTGAAATTTCCTTACTTGCAATCGTTCCACCAGTTGTGATTAAAGCAACCTTTTTTTTCAAAATCTTCACCCTTTACTGCTGATGTCCATAAAATCAAATGCGCCTTGGCGTATTTGCGCCCAGACTTTTTCGAGTTTGCTCGAAAAATTACCTTTGAAAATCTGAGGCATCCACCGAGGTTTTAACTTTATTCACCTGAATAAAGTTAAATATTTGGCTATAAGGTCTCCATGAAAACGGCCGTTTTCAATAAAAATTTCATTTGCATTGTTTCCTGCTGCAATTACTCCAGCAATAAAAATTCCAGGGATATTCGTCTCCATCGTATCCGGATTAAATGAGGGACGCCCGGTTTCCACATCGACACCCACGCCCATTTCCCTTAAAAAAGCATGGTCTGGTTTATACCCAGTCATCGCAAAGACAAAATCATTTGGGAGTACTTTTTCCTTCCCATTAACAGTATAGATAATCGAGTCATCGGTAATTTCTTTTACAATCGCATTAAACTCCATACTGATCTGACCATGGCGAATCAGCGATTCAAATTCAGGTAGAATCCACGGTTTGATGCTTCCGGAAAATTCACTGCCGCGATATAATACTGTAATATTTTTTGCTCCCGCTTTATGTAGTTCGAGTGCTGCATCGACTGCAGAATTTTTTCCGCCGATGATGGCTACCTCTGTATTAAAGTATGGATGTGCTTCCTTAAAATAATGCATTACTTTTGATAAATCCTCACCGGGAATGTTCATATAGTTCGGATTATCATAATATCCTGTGGCAATAACGATGTGCTTACTTTCATATGTAGTTTTCTCCCCATTTTTCAATTGGGTATGAACAATAAATTGTTGCTCACTTTTCTTTTCGATGCGAAGAACACGCTCAAATGTATGGATACGCAACTGTTTTCGTTTTACAACTTCACGGTAATAACATAATGCTTGATTTCTTGTTGGCTTTCTACTTTCAGATACGAATGGAACATCTCCAATTTCCAATTTTTCACTTGTACTAAAAAATGTTTGGTGGGTGGGGTATCCATAAACAGCATTAACGATATTTCCTTTTTCTATAACAAGTGGTTGAAATCCTTGGTTTTCAAGTGCGATTGCTGCGCTTAAGCCGCAAGGTCCACCACCAACAATGATGACATCTTCTTTGTTCATTTGATTTTCCTCCTTAAATGCAGAAGTCCCCGTAGATTTTACGAGGACTCATGTGATTTATGTGTCTAGCTCCAGCCACCCAGCGCCTAGCGCGACTTCCTTCACCTCCGTACGATAAGTCAACATCGATTCGCAAGCTCATCGTGTTTCCTTTATCTCCTCCGGCTCAGTCCAGTCCGAACGGCGCTAAACGGGTGGCTTTCGCTTTTCGTTATATCCATCCCCTAAAGCGAGATGCTTCTGCCATTTTACGCACACCTATCATATATGCTGCTAATCTCATATCTACTTTTCGGGTTTGGGCCGTTTCATATACATTATTAAAGGCCTTAACCATTACTTTTTGGAGCTTTTCTTCAACCTCTTCTTCTGACCAGTAGTAACCTTGGTTATTTTGAACCCATTCAAAGTAGGATACGGTTACTCGACCAGCACTTGCTAGGACATCAGGCACAAGTAGAATACCGCGGTCCGTTAATATTTTTGTGGCTTCCAATGTAGTTGGACCATTAGCTGCTTCCACAATAACCTTCGCTTTAATATTATTTGCATTTTCTGCTGTAATTTGATTTTCAATTGCTGCTGGGACTAAAATATCGCAATCTAGTTCCAACAGCTCTTTATTTGTAATTTTATTTTTAAACAACTTCGTTACTGTACCAAAGCTATCGCGTCGATCTAATAGATAATCAATATCAAGACCATTTGGATCATAGAGCGCTCCATAGGCATCTGAAATACCAATTACCTTTGCACCAGCATCATGCATAAATTTGGCTAAAAAGCTGCCAGCATTGCCAAAACCTTGAACAACGACTTTTGCATCTTTAATATCAATATTCCGTTTCTTTAAAGCCTCATAAATACAGATCGTTACACCTTTCGCAGTTGCCGATTCACGTCCATGGGAACCTCCAAGCACGAGTGGTTTTCCTGTAATAAAGCCCGGATTATTAAATTCATCCATACGACTGTATTCATCCATCATCCAGGCCATAATTTGTGAATTTGTAAACACATCCGGAGCCGGAATATCTTTTGTAGGACCGACAATTTGACTGACTGCCCGAACATAGCCACGGCTTAAGTTCTCCAGTTCCCTAAACGACATATCACGGGGATCGCAAACAATACCGCCTTTTCCACCACCATATGGCAAGTCAACAATTCCGCACTTTAAACTCATCCATATTGAAAGAGCTTTGACTTCTTTTTCAGTGACACCTGGGTGGAAACGAACACCGCCTTTAGTTGGTCCCACTGCATCATTATGTTGGGCACGGTACCCTGTAAATATTTTGATTGATCCGTTATCCATCCTTACGGGGATACGAACCGTCATAATTCGTAACGGTTCTTTCAGCAACTCATATACTTCATCAGAATAACCAAGTTTATCCAATGCATTTTTTATAATAATTTGCGTTGATTTCAGGACATCTAGTTTATCATCATTTTCGATTCCTGGTTTATCGGCTGCCATGAATTTTACCTCCTAAAGATGATTTCTTATTTTATCGATAATTCTATAAGCCTTTCAATCATATCCTCGTAAGATAAGCCAATTTCCTTAGCTGCATCTGGAAACAGACTTGTTGGAGTCATTCCAGGTAATGTATTGACTTCTAATACTACTGGCAAACTGCCATCGAATGGGACAATAAAATCCGTACGTGAATATGTTTTACAGTTTAATGATTGGTGTGCTAAAACAGCATTTTTCTGAAGATATTCAGTTATCTCATCGCTTACCCTTGCCGGAATAATATGGTCGCTTCCACCCGGAGCATATTTAGCCTCATAGTCGTAAAATTTATTCTTTGGCACAATTTCAATCACTGGCAATGCCTGTTCAGCACCTTTTTTTCCTAAAACTGAAACAGTAACTTCCATTCCGCCTATAAACTCTTCAATTAATACATCCTCGTCATGTTTGAAGGCTTCTTCAATTCCAGTTAGCAATTCTTGTTCATTATTTGCAATCGTGATGCCGATTGTTGAGCCTTCACTAGCAGGTTTGACAACAACAGGATAATCGATTTCCAAAACAAAATTTTCACGACTAAACGTTTCAACGTTAATTGCTTGGTCCTTGGCAACGCGAATACCGACACTTTCCATGATTCTTTTAGCTTTCACTTTATTCATCGCTAGCGCTGATCCCAAAACACCTGAGCCCACATACGGGATATTAAGCATATCTAAAAGTCCTTGTATTCTTCCATCTTCTCCAAAACGCCCATGTAATCCGATAAAAACTACATCTACATCTAATGTTAATAGCTCATTGATTTTACTCGGGTTAAAATCAATCCCGATGACCTCATGGCCTTTCTTTTCTAAGGCATTGATGATCCCTTTTCCAGATGATAATGAAACTTCCCGCTCTCCAGATGTTCCCCCATATAAAACAGCTACTTTCATAACCAACATTCCACTCCTTGCCAATGTCAAAGACTATTATCAATTTCATATTTAAAGACACTATCATATCGTATTCTTCCAATATAGATGAGTGCCTATTTATTTATCATACCACTAGAGATAAACAAGACAAATCATTAATTTTTTTCATTAGAAAAACACGATATTTGCCCGCAATAGCAAATATCGATGTTTATCTTATACTATATTCAATTAAAAATAATAATTTATAGTACAAAAAAGAGGCTGTCTAAAAAATTATCAGCCTACTCATTTATTTACGCATTTTTATTAATAAAATAGTGATAGATTTGCTCAATTGCTTTTTCATTCATCAGCTCTTTACCATATTCAATAACTCTATATATTGTTATAGTAGCAGGAGTTCCAAATTCAGAAAGTATGGCTATGATATTTTCTGTCAGCTGCTCATTCAGCTCAAATTCCTGTAATTCTAAATAAAAATGGTCTTGAAAAGAATAAAGTTTTCCACCCTTTATCCCTAAAACATGTAATCTAGAACTTAATGAAATAATATCCTCCAGTGACCCGAATTCATAAAAAATATCATCACTTTCATCAACAGTCACTTGCATTTCAATATATTCATCATTAAATTCCTCATCTTCGTCCTGGGCTATCATGTCCTTTGTCACAATGATGACCATCCCTTGAGCCTGAAGAG
>JAEWMK010000494.1 GCA_023457235.1 Bacillota bacterium | reverse complement strand
CCACTATCCTGCCTGCCAATATTTAAAGCACGGATCCGGACATTTTCCTGACTTGGCTTATATTGCGCCATTTCCTTTCCATAACCCCAGGCTGAAAATTGGTCAGCTCCTGTGTAAACTTCCTCGTCATTATTAAGGTAATTCTGGACCTTGCCCCAATCAACCCCTGACAGTTCGAACACGAGTGTAACGGCCATCATTCTTGCTTCATTCCGAAAATCTTCTTGACCGATGGTAAAATTGGCACCAGCAAGCTGGGAAAAATCAGCGTCAGGAGTGGAATCGATGTATTGCTTTCCGACGATTTTTTTTACAGTCCCATTAGCATCCTTATATAGCAGTGCTTCAACATGATTTTGGTTCATGATAGGGAGGAAGCTCCCGGCCCCCAACTGCACCGTTAATTTTTTTTCATCAGCAAGCATGTTCTCAAAAACCCGTTTTGCTTGCTTCACATCAAAGGATGTACGGTTATTTATTTTTTCATAGAATTCAAGAAAAAGCCCTTTATTGACGCTCTCATGGGTTGGTGACCAGTTAATATCGATCATGTTCAGCATCCCAAGCGTGTAAAGACCCCCGACAAACGGCTTTTTATCTATTAACAGCGTTTTTTGGCCCTCACGTGCAGCAGCAATTGCGGCCGAAATTCCTTCCGGCTCGCTTCCGACAACAACAACGTCGTAGGTCTCGCCATCGAGATTCCCGTAATTCAGCATCGCCCAGTTTGCCAATGTGCCAAGGAGGATTTCATCCTTCACCTCAACAGGTTCGAGTGAGCGGAGTCTGGGAACATCGTTCGTTTCAAGGTCCACTGGCGTTTGAGTTGTTGCAGTGCCGCAGGAGGAAAGCAGTAAAACTATAATTATGGTGAAAATAAAATGGAACTTCATAACACGCATCCTAACTAGTGAGTATGTATATAAGAATCTTAACATGAACTTATAATTATTAGTATTGCCATGACCGCGCGGTTTGTAGACGTATTCTGTGGGCCATGGGGTCGGGTTCTTTGGCTCAATTGTTTGGCTGGACCATGGGGTCGGGAACTCCGGCTCAATTGATTGGTTGGGCCATGGGGTCGGGAACTCTGGCTCAATTGTTTGGTTGAGCCACGGGACCGGGAACTCCGGCTCATTTGTTTGCAGGACAGGTTTCTATCTGCTTTGGGGAACTCATATATTTAATGTAAAAGCTAACAGGAGTAGATCCCTTTGGACAAACAAAATAGCAAATTTAGGTGGGTTGTATTTGCTTCTGTCATGTTGACCTATTTATTAATGTCAAGCCAACGGACCGCTCCAGGGTTGATTACAGATCAATTGATGCGGGATTTTTCGGTAACGGCATCTACGATTGGGCTGTTGGCAAGCATACAGTTTTTTGTATATACTGGTTTGCAAATTCCGATGGGAATTTTAGCGGACCGTTTTGGGCCTAATTTTTTTCTAATCATAGGGGCAGTCCTTACAGGTTTGGGTACAATTATTTATAGTCTTGGGACTCATGAATTAGTCCTGTTTTTTGCCCGAATTCTGACGGGCATGGGGGATGCGACCATCTGGGTCAATATGGTGCTGATTTTAAGTCAATGGTTTAATGCAAAGGAATTTGTTCGATTAATTGGACTCGCGGGAATGACCGGCAGCCTTGGTTTCGTATTGGCGACAGTTCCTTTTTCCGCGTGGATCGACTTGCTAGGGTGGAGAGCTGCATTTTTTTCAGCAGGATTACTACTATTGTTTTGTGGAATTCTTCTTTATTATATTCTGCAAAAAAAGCCGAAACAGCTGTTTCCAAGTGAATCGGTCGTTGTCAAAAATGAAATCGAACGGGAAAAAACAGTGGTAGTGCTACGAAGGATATTTTCAAATCGGCAAGCATGGGCTTTATTTTTTTGTCATTTTGGGATTGTTGGTGCCTATGTGGGTTTTATCAGTTCGTGGGCAGTGCCTTACGGGATGAATATGTATGGTATGACGCGGTCAGATGCGAGCCAGCTTATTATGATTGGTCTAATCGGAGCACTTATCGGTGCGCCTCTTTCGAGTTGGATTTCAGCACGGTTGGAAACGATTAAACAGCCTTATATTGTTGTTCATAGTACGTTGTTTGTGGGCTGGTCAACTTTTCTTTTATTTAAGGGGAATCCGCCTCTGTCCTTGTTAGTCGTGCTTTTCTTTATCATTGGCCTTTGTTACGGAGCAAGTACTTTAACTTTTGCGGTTGTTCGTCAATCTTTTCCTATCATGGAATCTGGTCTCGTCTCTGGGTTTGCGAACACTGGTGGATTTCTTAGCGCCGTCTTGCTCCCGAGTATTTTTGGAAATGTTTTGGATTACTTTCAGGCTACTTCAGGTAGTTTGGGTGATGGCTATTACTGCGGTTTCTTTATTCCAGTAGTTTTTTCTTTGATTGGCTTGATCGGCGTGAGTTCTATAAAGGATAAAGGTGCGGTACGGTACACAGAGTCGGGTTCCTCGGTCCGTTGAAAAAAGCGGGACGCAGGGTCGGGATCTCCGGCTCATTTTTGGGACAGAGGGTCGGGAACTTTGGCTCGTTCGGAATGCGGGACGCAGGATCGGAAACTCTGGTCCACTCCGGGTCCTTGGCCTTAGTGAACTTTCAATAATGTGTCCAATTCTTCCTCGGTTACGATTTTCAATTTAATATCTTTAGACCAATCTTCATCAAATACTTCAAGAAGCTTATCAATTTCGTCATATGTCAGCTTTAACGTTTGTTTAGTCATGAAAAATTCACCTCATCTTTTTACTAAAATTATTCGGGGATGCTGACCCTTAAATGGGGGTCAAGCGGCTTCTAAAACAAAAACAACACTTGGATCCCCAAGTGCTGTTAATAGGTACGACCGAAATTATTTTTTTAAGATGACTTTAAACACATTTCCAAATCCTGTTGGTCAAATAAACTAAGAAATGCATCTACAACCTCAGGGTCGAACTGGGTCCCTTTATTTTTCCAAATTTCATTTAAGGTGTAATCTAAACTGAGTTCATCCCTGTATACCCGTTTCGTTGTCATGGCATCAAATGTATCAGCAACGGCTACTATTCGAGCGTACAGAGGAATTTGATTTCCTTTTAACCCAGCTGGGTAACCTTTTCCATCAAATCTTTCATGATGATACAAAACAATATCTAAAATTCCGTTATCGTGGAAATTGCCAACATGTTTAATCATTTCGTATCCAATCTTCGGATGGGATTGAATGATTTTATATTCTTCATTGGTTAATCTTCCGTGTTTTTGTAAAATATGTTCCGGGATTCCGATTTTCCCGATATCATGCAACAATGCTCCTTTTCGAATAATGTCACAAGTCTCTTTGGAGAGCCTCATTTTTTCCGCGATTTGAAGCGAATATTTTGCTACGTTCTCGGAATGGCACATCGTATGAGGGTCTCTCGAATCCAAAGCATTGGCAAGTGCCGTTATCAGTTCCAAATTATCTCTTTTGACTTTTTGTACATACCTCATCAAACTAGCCGAAAGAAGTGTAATTAAAAGGTAGGTTAGCAAATGAATTAAAAAAAACGCCTAAATGTGGTTCGGGTATAAAATAGTACCTACAAACAACAACAATTAAAGTTAATAAGGCTAAAAACGATAGAGGCTTGTTGTAAAAACCTATACCTAGGAAAATAACAGAGAAGATATAGAGTATATACAATGGATTATTACTCTGTAGTAAAAAGCTATTCAAAATAACACTGAAAATCAAAACACCAAAAAATCCAAAACGAGAGTAAATAGGATTATTCAATAATCGATTTAGCAAGGGGTGGTTCATAAGCCCTCCCATTCGGATATGTTATTTTAATATAGTTTTAATCTTATCACAAAAATAGGCACAAAGGCCTGTGTTCAGAAAACTGAGTTTTTTAGTTGGAAATCTTTTGCTTAAGTGGGACATAGGGTCGGGTTCTCCGGCTCGATTCGGCTCATTTGGGACACAGGTCGGGAACTCCGGCTGAGCCTTTGCTTATTCTTGCGTGATTAATATCACAAAATAATCGATATTTTTGAGGTATGCTTAGGAAAGTTAACAGATTTCTCCGAAGCCATCATGGATTTTGGAGAATATCGGATGAATAGCGAGGAATGAAGGGGGATTTCACGATGGAGACTTCTAAGGTTGTATTTAGTGCCCCACTGCAACAACTAATGGATGAGCATGGTTCGCTCCGGGCAGATATGGACCTTTTTTATGATATTACTGAAGAAATTGCGTTCGATTCGGGCTCTGATGTGGTTCAACTTTTTGCCAAATTGTACGAGCAGGTGTCAGCTTTCGAGATCAAGCTGAAGGCCCATTCGAGACGAGAGGAAGAAGGATTGTTCCCGATGATGAACCGGCACCTTACGGAGGATTATGGAATCATCGAAGTGATGGAATATGAACATGAGAAGGCTGAGCAGCATCTACATGAATTTCTAACCGAAGCTGAAAAGGCCGGACCTAGTATCGACGAAACCGCTGTACAATGGATAACCGTAATCGCCGTTCAAGCTCATGCCACCTTAACACAACACTTCGCCAAAGAAGAAAAAGTGCTATTTCCGCTGGCGGAGGACATTCTGTCGGTTGACGAGAAGGTGGAGCTTGAACGATTGTTTAGGGGTTAGCAACAAAGACTTCAAGGAATGGAGTCTTTGTAAAGTATATTACTGACTGATCGTTATAGTATTCGTATATGGATCAAAGTTGACATCCATTCCCAATGCTTCCGAAATAAAACGAAGTGGAATAAGTGTACTTCCATTGATAACAGTAGGTGCTACATTTAAAGTTGTTGGATTCCCATTTACAATTGCATTTTTATCATTTAGGCGTAGCATAATCCCAGATGACGCTGTGGGTAAATCGTATGGCTGTGTTGATTGCTGTATTGGTTGAGGTACCGGCTGTTGCGTAGGTTGAGTTTGCTGCTGGGTAGGTTGCTCTTGTTCTTCGGGTGCTTCTAGTACATAAGAGAAATGAATTTTAAATGGAGCGATCTTATCAATTTGCATTTTGGCAAACGTGTCGTCCGAAGTAATAACCAGAAACATATCTCCTACCTTGAGGTTATCTGTAAGACGATATCTAATTTGAGCTGAAGATACAAATGGGCTTGGATCCGTAAGTTCCTGCTCATAAACCCCAACACCCCCGTATCCCTCTTCTCCTGCCCACAGATTGTATGTGCTGGCCATGGCATAGATATGAAAATCATCTGCTTTATCATCTTTTGTCATCTTACCTGCTTGGAAATCAAAACCTGTAGTTCCTAGGTTTTCATTAACAATCGGGAAATTGAGATCATAGACTCCAGTTTTGACCTCGCTAGACCAGTTAATCATTTGCTCTGCTGATGCTGCTCCCGTAAAACTAATGAATGCTGTAGACAATAATACTGTAGAACAAAATCCTCGAATCCATCTCTTCATTTTCATTCAATTCAGCTCCTTTTCAAATAATATAGTTAGTATATAGTCTATAAGTTGTATTACCTTGGTGCCACAAAACAATATATTGAAGCTTTTTTCTGTTTAGACCATATAGGAAAAAATAAAATTTGATATGAAACATTGGTTAGATGCGTAAAACTTGATGAAAGTATAAGGCGGCCTTCTTAAAGGAATTTTTATTATAAAAATACTAATCTCTGCTCCTTGCAGTGCACGATTTTCTTTTTCATTGCTTTTTCGTAACTTTTGTCTTGGGAAAGAAATTTGAATACGTTAGCCCTTAAAATATCCAATTACTTGAGAAATGTATAGTATAATATGCCTATACTCCCAAATTGAAATTGGGATCTTTCAGCATAAGGGCTTTTACCTGTCAATTTCGGGTCTGTATTATTGAACATACTCGAGTGTAGGTGGAATTGGCGGGGTGTAATAAGGAGGGGGAATGGTATGGATAATACAGGTAACAATAAATATGTAAGACTCAAACGGAGAATATATCTTGTTATATTCCCATTTCTTTTTATTACAAATTTGACATATTGGTTATTTTCACCCTATGTTGATCGTTTTATGGGATTAGTTCTTCCTTTTTTATGCTTATTTTTTGCGATAGTATGGCTACTCATCTATTATAATCGTTTGATGCGTACCTGTGAGATTATAAGCTTAGGTGTATTTGGACTTTATCATCTGTTTAGAGTTCATTCTTTGACTGTTCAACTTGAAGAAGGGATTATAAATGTCTATGTGTTATGGTCTCCTATTTACTTTGTTTATATCTTTATGGTTCTTGAGAGGAAAAAGGCACTTGGATATTCACTCTTCATTTTCTTAATCACTGTAGTAATGGGAATCTCTCATTTTGATAATCCGAGAGTCAACGACACTCTTATTCAATTTTATATCAGCACCATTTTATATACCTTAATCCTATTTTATTTTCAAAGAATTGTTTCCGCTTATATAGAGTCAGATATACTTAGAAAAAATGCTTATTATGACTCTTTAACCGATATTGGAAATCGTAGGTCGGTGGATACATGGTTAGAAAATGAGATTAATCGCTGTCATGAGTGTAATAATGTTTTTTCTATTATTTACTTTGATATTGATCATTTTAAGAAAATTAACGATGAATATGGTCACGATATTGGGGACCACGTACTTAAGGAATTTTCCTCCTTAGTGAAAAGTTATATTCGGTCTAGCGACTTCTTTGGACGTTGGGGAGGGGAGGAGTTTATAATCATCTCAATAAACCAGTCCTTAACTGAGGCAACACAGTTTGCGGAAAGACTTCGGGAAATTGTCGAAAATCATTCTTTTCGTTATGTTGACCATGTAACTGCCAGTTTTGGAATTGCGTGCTTTCAGCCAAACGATGTACCTAAGACCTTAATAAAGCGTGCTGATCAAGCACTGTATAG
>JAEWMK010000493.1 GCA_023457235.1 Bacillota bacterium | reverse complement strand
TCCAATAGGTACGGGGAATCCTTCATTTTCTAAGAAGGTAGCAGCTTGTTTTTTTGTTTCTCAAAGGTTTTAATTGCATTATCAAAAATAGTTTTTATTGACTCGTCATCAATAATAGAGAACATATATCTATTAACTATATCAGCCATTGTTCCATCTATATACTGACCCCATAGTGATCCTATTTCGGATGCAGTTAATTTTAATCTATCCTTATTCATAATCTCACCTCTATATAATAACAATTACCATTATCAGTAAATATTATTATATTAACCATTAAGTAATGAAATATAATAAAGGATACAGCTTTTCTTTTACATAAGCCAGAACCAAAAAGTAATTTTATATATAATGATTGCTACTCCGAGTGAAATCCCGACTAATGCACTGGCTCTGTTTGTTTTTCTGACTAATCCAACGAGTCATAATATAATGTCTGAAATCGGTATTGGAAGTGCAAACCAGCCTATTAGAGGAATTAACACGATAAAAGCCCCAAATAGTCCTAGAAAAAGTGAAGCAGTTGCTATTCCATTTGTAGCTTGTTTTTCAATTATAATTCTATGTTCACTCACTAATGTCACCTCTTTCTAAATCTGGTAATGCCCATTATTTGTGAAATTTATACCTGATTTAATGAAACCTTCCTGCACCTTCATACGTCTATTTATACTGTAAATAAAATTAGGAGAGGTACGGTGAACGAATATGTTCAAGAAAATTGCCACTGATGCCCTTGGGTTAAGTGATATCGGGAGCGTTATTAAACCTGCGGATTATGACAAGGTAGATGCTGATGACTTTGTCATGCACGAGGATGATGAGAAAATTTATTTTTTGATTAAGTCAAAGTCGGATGAATATTGTTTTACGAATAAGGCCCTTATTCATGTTGACGGCACAAGTGCTATGAGTAAAAAACGCCTGCTTCGCCGGTATGATTATTATAGAAATAAAGTTTCCAATGTAGCCCTTGAAACAGCTGGAACGATCGACCTTTTTAGTTAACTATACTCTGTACACGATTAATGTACACTATTAAATAGTAAATTCTTTCACAACTTTGTTAAAATAGAAATTATGATTTAGAAAAGAGTCAGTCGTTTCTTGTTCAGTCTCAATAATCAATTTATTCGCTTTTCAATTAGAAAATTTTTTTAAGGTATGTCGAAATTAAATCCTAGAGTTTTTTATATATAAATGCTAACTAGTTTCATAATTGTTTCTTTGGGAATTCCTTAATTAATTATAAAAAGTCTGACCATTTATAATAAGGTTTTATAATTTGTATAAATTTTGATCATAAATCCTGTATATTGATATGTAGGGTTTTTTCTTGTTCTACAATCGGGCCATATAATTGAGTAACACCTATAAAGAAAGTTATTGATAATACATAGTAAGTTAATTAACAATGTTATTGTGAAATATAGGAGAAATTATGACTGATAATTGTTGTACACCCAAACCAAACCTAACGGAACGTTCCCAATTAGATATAAACAATACCAAAAATCCCCAGAATAGATGGTCCGGATACTCAGAAAGAAGCAATAAAAATCGACTCTTATGATCCTGACAGTCCAGAGGGTTACATGGTATTTACAGTAACAGTTCATAATAAATAATGGTTGGATAACCAAAAAGGATGATTACCTAATAGAAAAGTAATCATCCTTTTTTAGTTTCAAAGTGCTAATTTCATGTCGATTTATTCTTTATTCAAATATCCATTTGACTATTTGTTTATGTAAACGTAAAATAGAAAATGAAATTTAACATTCAAATAAATATTTGAATGTTAATGAGTATTAAATTATTAATAAAAAATAAAGGGGTTGAATCAGGTGGATTTAATTTTAATAATCATCTCTGCTCTTGGTGCTTTTATTGTAACCAATATTGATGATATTTTTGTCTTGATGATGTTATTCTCTATGGCAAGGTCACAATCTAAAACAAGTAATGGTCAAACGGTTAACAAGGTTTCGAAACGTATTAACTCAAGAGATATAGTAATTGGTCAATATCTAGGTTTTGCACTTCTAGTTTTAATCAGTCTTTTAGCAACCTTTGGGATAACACTTCTTGCTGATCAATGGGTTGGTTTACTTGGCCTAATTCCAATGTATTTAGGAGTTAGACTGTTCATCAAAGGTGAAGATGATGATGATGATAATATTCTTTCTAGGTTAAACAAATTTAATAAGTTTTATTTAAGTGTAGCCTTTATCACTTTTGCTAATGGTGGAGACAATATTGGAATTTATGTTCCGATTTTTTCAACGTTAGAAACAAATCAATTAATTATTACTGTAGTTACATTCTTTATAATGGTTGCAATTTGGTGTTTACTGGGTTACCGTCTTGCGAGATTCAGATTTGTTTCTGAAACACTTGAGAAATACGGGCGATGGATTATTCCAATTGTATTTATAGGATTGGGAATATATATCATGCTAGAAAATGAACTATTTACTTCTTTGATAAATCTATTCAAATAATGTAACAGTTTTGATCGTTATGATCATTTGCTAATATAAGTAGGTTTGGATATGGAATTTATTGAGTTATTTAATTTTTTATCCATTATTCAAATAATCATTTGAATAATGTTAGGGTAATAATATATAATATATTCAAACATACACTTGAATAAAAGGAGGGATAATGAGTAATGAGTAAGAAAGATACTTGTGATATTTATTGTTATGACGAAGCAAAAGTCAAACGAATACAAGGTGAGATGCAAAAAGAAGATATATCTAGTGTTTCCCAATTATTTAAAGCACTTGCAGATGAAAATAGGGCAAAAATTTCCTATGCATTATGTCAAGATGATGAACTTTGTGTGTGTGATGTAGCTAATATCATTGGGGCTACTGTTGCAACGACATCTCACCATTTAAGGACCCTTCATAAACAAGGGATTGTAAAATACCGAAAAGAAGGCAAACTAGCCTTTTATTCGCTTGATGATGAACATATTAGACAGTTAATGGTTATTGCATTAACTCATAAAAAGGAGATGAAAGTCAATGTCTGAACAAGCTAAAATAAACAACCAAGAAGCTAAAACTTACAGAGTTCAAGGACTCACCTGAGCAGACTGTTCAAAAACGTTCGAAGAGAACGTGAAACGTCTGGATGGCGTTTTGGATGCACAAGTTAATTTTGGTGCTGCTAAAATAACAGTTGTAGGAAATACAACGGTTGAAGCGCTTGAAAAAGCAGGAGCTTTTGATAACTTAAAATTACGAGATGAAAAAGCACAAAAAGTAGAACGTGAACCTTTTTGGAAGCAAAAAGAAAACGTTAAAGTGTATATTTCAGCCCTATTATTAATCGTTAGTTGGTTATTAGGAGAACAACTCGGAGAAGGTCATATTGTACCAACAATCGGATATGCGGCATCTATATTAATTGGTGGCTACTCCTTATTTATTAAAGGCTTTAAAAATCTAAGCAGATTTAAGTTTGATATGAATACTCTTATGACAATCGCTATTATTGGGGCTGCATTAATTGGTGAATGGGGAGAAGGAGCAACAGTTGTTATTCTCTTTGCCATTAGTGAAGCTTTAGAACGCTATTCTATGGACAAAGCTCGTCAATCCATTGAGTCCTTGATGGATATAGCTCCAAAGGAAGCTTTAATACGACGTGGAAATCAAGAGTTAATGATTAGCGTTGATGACATTCAAGTAGGCGACATTATGATCGTGAAACCGGGTCAAAAGTTGGCTATGGATGGAATCGTTGTAAAAGGGACATCTACCTTAAACCAAGCTGCGATTACAGGTGAATCTGTCCCGGTGACAAAGACCATTGATGATGAAGTATTCGCTGGTACTTTGAACGAAGAAGGATTATTAGAAGTAAAAGTAACTAAATTAGTGGAAGATACTACTCTTTCGAAAATAATTCATTTAGTAGAAGAAGCTCAGGCAGAACGCGCTCCTTCTCAAGCATTTGTTGATAAATTTGCCAAATATTATACTCCGGCAATTGTTGTATTAGCCTTTTTAATCGCTATTGTCCCACCATTATTTGGCGGAGATTGGAGCGAATGGATATATCAAGGGTTATCCGTACTAGTCGTTGGTTGTCCTTGTGCATTAGTTGTTTCTACGCCTGTTTCTGTTGTGACCGCAATAGGAAACGCAGCAAGAAATGGTGTTTTAATCAAAGGTGGAATCCACCTAGAAGAAGCCGGTGCATTGAAGGTTATTGCTTTTGATAAAACAGGAACATTAACAAAAGGGGTTCCAGCAGTAACAGAAATCGTAACATTTGGCGGAAATGAAAATGAGTTATTGACCATCACAGCAGCGTTGGAAAAAGGATCACAACATCCACTTGCTTCAGCAATTATGAAAAAAGCAGAAGCAAACGGATTAAATTATAATGAAGTATCTGTTGAAGATTTTCAATCTATAACTGGTAAGGGTATAAAAGCAAAAGTTAAGGACGAGATGTATTATGTAGGAAGTCCTAGTATGTTTGAGGAAATTCTTCCAAATGGTATAGATAAAACCATTTCTGAACAAATTTCAACCCTACAAACACAAGGAAAAACGGTCATGATTCTTGGAACCGTCAACGCAATTCTCTGTTTAATTGCTGTGGCTGATCAAGTAAGAAAAACATCTAAAGAAGTTATTCAAAAACTTCATCAACTAGGAATTGAAAAAACTGTTATGCTTACTGGTGATAACCAACGTACAGCAGAAGCAATTGGTAAAGAGGTTGGTGTATCTGATATTAAGGCCGATCTCCTTCCAGAAGATAAATTGAACTATATTAAACAACTTCGCGAAAAGTATCATAGTGTGGCGATGGTTGGAGATGGAGTAAATGATGCTCCAGCTCTTGCGGCATCAACAGTTGGGGTTGCAATGGGTGGAGCTGGAACGGATACAGCACTTGAAACAGCCGATATTGCTTTAATGTCAGATGATTTAAGTAAATTACCGTTTACGATGAAACTAAGTCGAAAAGCATTGAGAACCATTAAGCAAAATATTACCTTCTCTCTAGTAGTTAAAGCTATTGCTTTACTTTTAGTTGTACCGGGTTGGTTAACGTTATGGATAGCTATATTTGCCGATATGGGGGCAACATTGCTTGTAACTTTAAACAGCTTACGATTATTAAAAGTTAAAGAATAAAATACTGTTTCATATAAAGGGATAATGGTTTTATTATCCCTTTATATGATTTCTTACTGAATGAAAAGGTATGATGCTTCAATGTGATTTTTCGCCCTTCTTGTTTTTAAAAAAGGGATACTCTTAAAGGATATTTAAATTCAGTCATTCGGAAGTGAAGATAATGAATAATTCTTGGAATCGAGTGATTTATAAAATTTGGTCTCCAATTTATGATAAGATTTTTAATTCGGGTGTTTTTTTAAATGCACGCAGACAAATATTTCTAGATATCCCCTTTCATAGTAATCAAAAGGTACTTTTTGTTGGTGTAGGAACAGGTGCTGATTTAGAGTTAATAACTCAATCTGATTTAGATATAAAGGCAATTGATTTTTCACCTGATATGCTTAAAAAGGCAAGTGCGAAATTTAAAAATTCACCTATTAAATTCATAGAAATGGATGCTCAAAATATGGAGTTTGATAATGAAACATTTGATTATGTAGTTGCTAGTCTAATTCTTTCTGTAGTGCCTGATGCAGATAAGTGTTTAACAGAAATGACGAGGGTTTTAAGAAAAGGAGGCAAAATAATTATTTTTGACAAATTCGTATCTGAAGAACATAAATTATCTTTTTCAAAAAAGCTTCTTAGACCACTAATAAAAGTATTAGGAACAGATATTGGATTGAATTTTGAAGATCTGTACCGTAGAAATAGTATAAATCTAATGATAAACGAAGATAAAAATGTAATGATGAATGGAATGTACAGAAAAATAATAATTAGTAAAGTTAGTTGATTATGTTTGAGCAAATTAAAAATTTCAAAATTACCTTTTACTCTTTACCCTGTACTATGGTACAGGGTTTATAATTTATCTGAGGTGAATGAAATGAATTATCGCATTAGTGAACTTGCAGAAAGGTGTGGGGTCAATAAAGAAACTATAAGATATTACGAAAGATTGGGTCTCCTTTCGGAACCTTCTCGGACAAAAGCTGGATATAGGATGTATCCAGAAGAGTCTGTGGATCGCCTACAATTTATTAAACGAATGCAAGATTTAGGTTTTTCTTTAGCCGAGATCGATAAACTACTTGGAGTTGTTGATAAAGACGACGAACGATGTAAGGATATGTATGATTTTGTTGTTCATAAAATTGATGAAGTTCAAAAGAAAATTAAGGATTTAAAAAGAATCGAACACATGCTAATTAATTTAAAAGATTGTTGTCCTGATGAAAAATCTCTACATGAATGTCCTATTATTGAAACTTTGATGAATTAGAAAAGATAGCACAAAATATGTATCATAATAAGGTGGGAGAATGATGTCAGATTGTTGTAATAACACTAAAGAAATTAAAAATGAAAATGTTGTAAAGTGTCCATCTTGTAAAAATAGATCTAAAAATGTAAAGTTGATAACATTAAAATCAATGCTTAAACCATCTGCATTAGAAACATTAAATGCTAAAGAAAATCACTATTTTTGTTCAACCAAAGATTGTGATGTAGTCTATTTTGATACGAATAATAAAGAGTACCTTTTATCTGACATAAAGGTGGTCGTTCATCAAAAAGATGCCTCAGTAACTACACCAATTTGTTATTGTTTTGATTGGACAAAAGAGAAAATAAAGGAATACGTAGAAAAAGGCCTTACTCCTAATCCAGTAGAACATATTCGAGAGAACATAAAGGAAAACCGATGTGGTTGTGATGTGAATAACCCTCAAGGTAGTTGTTGCTTGGCAAATGTTACAAGCTATATCAAAGAACTAACCTAACCTGTATATACTCAATTAAAGGGCGCGATTGTTGTGTATCATTCGTCTAATTCCTCGGTAAAAATGGAGAGGAATTAGACTTATTTTATTTCCCAAAATTCTATGACACATCTATTTTTCTTGGCATTACTTTGTTGGTAAACGCTTTGGCAATAGGTGGTAAATTCTGTGTCAAATGATAGTCAAAAACACGAAATATGTGGTCCATTCTCATAGCCAAATCATGCCTCTTTTACCTTATTTAACAGATACGCTAGTATAACAAAGAGCCGAATTTTATTCCGTCTCTTTAATGCTCTCTTTGATATATTCCATATCTACGCAACATTGTTCAACTATCAAATTTTCGTATTTTAAATTTTGATAAAGTAATAGTTTCAAATCGAGCAAAATGGTAAAATATAGGTAAACTTGGAGAAACTAGGTAAACCCCTTATATATCAAGGAGCAAAAGGTAAACTATTAGGAGATGGTAAATGTGGCTGACACAACGATTTCGTTCAAAGTTGAAGATGAATTGAGAGAAAAGGCTCAAAATTTAATCAAGGCTTCAGGAATGACGGCAAAAGAATGGTTCCAGAAAGCTGTTGCAACAGCTGAATTGCAGTCGGTTAAAGAAGGAGCATCGGATTACGCATCAGATTTAAGTGAAATGGAAGTACATACAACGAGAATTTTTGAATTGATGTCAAACATGGTTCAAAAAAGTATCTATTTAAGGGATAAAGCTGTTGGAGACTTAGAGAAATTGTTGGAACAACAACGTGAAATCACTGCAAGCTTTCAGTCAAAACTCCACGAAATGACCGAGCAAAAAGAACAAGCAAGCGTAAAACTTGAAGAATCACAAAAAGTACAGGTTGATCTCGAAAAGCAATTAGAGGAACTCCGTGAAATCTTGGAGACAAACAAGCTATTAATCAGTGAATACAAAATAAAAAACGACACACTCACAGGGTTGGTTGCCAAATATGAAGGTTATGCCAAAGAAAATGAACAGCTTAAAGAAATATTGGCAAATGAGCGAAGCTCGCATCAATCGCAGGTTGCTGATTTAGGCCATCAGAACGATGAAAAGGCATCTATTATCAAAGAGCTTGAACAGCAAACGGACAGGCTCATAGAGGCTCATAAAACGGCCTTAGAGCGTTTTGAAGAGCGTAAGGATGTCGAGCAGGAGAAAGTTCTGTTAGCTCTTGAAAGAGACCACCAGAAGGCTCTTGCGAACGCTAATAATGAGTATAGCAACAAGCTCAAAGAATTTTACGAGAACATGGATAAACAACGTCAATCATACGAGAAAAAAATTGAAGAACTGCAACGTCAATTAACTGAAGAAAGAACAAAGAATTACAAGTCAAAATAATCCATACAAGTTTTATTCAACAAAACATGAGATAATATGATGTAAAGCATAAAATTTTCGATTGGAAACTTTACGCTTTACATCATATTATTTTAATAGAGGAAAGTGATTTTTTTATGGGTATTTATGAAGTGTTAGCCACCAAAATATCCAAATGTTGAAGGTAAGGAATGTCAAAATCTCTCAAATACTTTTACCAATTCCGAAATAAAGCTTCCTTACTTAGCTACGCACATGAATTATATTCTCTAATCTTTGGCATTCAGCTAAGAGTTTCATATTTTTTTCTTTAGATTCATCAAGCTCTACTTCTTTTACTTCTCTTCGCTTCTTTTCAAGGTCCAAATCAGCTTCTAATTTGCTAATTCTTTTTTGATATTTAATAAGTTGATTGTTTAAACCTTCAATTTGTTTTTGAAGTACTTCGTATTCCTGTGAAAATTTAACTTCTAATTTCTTTTCAATTCTTGATTTTTCTACATATCTTTCTTCCCATAACTTTTTATTCCATATTTTCAGGGCATGTTCTTTATAAAGTGCAGAACGAGATAGGTTAGTATATTCTTGAAGTTTCCTTGCAGTAATAAAGCAATTTTCACCTTCCATATCTTTTATATCTTGTATGGCTTGATTAATTGTTTCGATTGTTTTTTGCCTTTGTTCATTTTGATGCTTTTCAATACCTTTATTAATTTTTATCATTTTACTGTATCACTCCGGTATTTACCTTTTGTCTAATTTCTTCTGTATGCCTTTCAATACCATTTTCACATATTTGAATAATTCTCTCTAAGCAATTCACATTTCTTGTTGCGTTCTCAAAAGTAGCTGCACGTTTTGGTTGACCGGCAGTATTATTCATAATATCCTGCCAATATGATAGTTCAATTTTATAATCCTCGTAATATTGAGCTTTAGGAACAAACCAATTACATTCATAGCACTCAAAATGAATTGAAGTTCCATCTGGTTTGCAACTTGAAATCATACTACACAAACCAACCCCTTTTTTACTGTTGGCTTCCCATGTAAGGTACATTCTTGGATCTTTGGAGAGGCGTTCTATCACTTTTGGGTCATCTAGGTTGAATATTCGCCCTTTAAACTCAACGGGAGCTTCTGTGGGGCTTTTTAATCCTGTTGACTCCATCCACATCTGTTTATGCATTTCTTTTTGTTGGTGGACATAATGCATTGGCATCGTTGTACCTTTATCATTCCTGATTGCCATTACCTGATCCATTGTGTACCCGCCAATATAAAGTCTGTCAGTTGTTGCATTATGCCTAAATTGATGACTTGAAATTTTGTAAATTTTGCCGTTACTATCTGTAACATTACACAATTCTGCTATTCTATTTAATGTGTTGTTAAATCTTGGACTTGTATAAGGCTCTAATGTAATATATTCTTCGCTTATTCCCATTCTTAATCTATCTCTAACTGTATATTTGGGAATAGAGTACCCCGCCAAATTTAGTTTTGCAGATAATTGTTTATTGGTATCGTTAGGGTATTTTTTTCGAAATTCTAGTAACTTATGATATGTTTCACCGGATGAATAAGAAACGATCTTTCCATTGTTACTAGTCAAATTAAACCTCAATGATAGTAAGAGGAAATTTTTATCTTTGTCATCAACTGAATATTTTTTTAATAACTCTTTTGTTTGTTTTTGAACCTTTTTTATTAATTCAACTATAAATTTACCGTGACCTGAATTTAACACTGGTATAGTTTTAATTTCTGCTGTAATGTATCCGCCACTCTGTTTGGGAGTTGGAATATTAATTACATACATATTGTAAAGCGGTTTAAGGCAATTAAATGGTATAGAAGTGACCTCTGTGATTCTATTTGGAAAAGAGCGTTGCAACCAATAAGCAAGTCTAAAGGCATCTGGAATTTCATGATTTTCATTCTTCATTATTTCATCAAATTGTTTAACCACTTCAGTAGGAATATATTTGTTAGGGTCTGTCTTTGATTCTACTTGGAAGGGATTTTTACTTTTGATTGATACTTTATTTGGAAATTCTGGAAATGCACTCATCTTTGAAAAGAAATCTTGTAGTACCCCATAGCGTCTATTCCTTATATTGTCTGAAAGGTCATCTTTTTCTCTTAAATACTTTTCGTAGTAGTCGATAATTTTCCGATTGATTTTTGAAAGAGGCATGGAAGGAAATTCATTTCGAAAAAATTCTAAAAAGAGATTTATACGACTAATTTTTCCTTTGATTACTGGTACACCATAATCTAGCATGAGAGCGAAGTATTTTATCAAAACTTTAAATTCTTGTGGAATTGTACTAAAGTTTATTGTGTAAGCAGCTTTCTCGGCAGTAGTTCTATGTTTTTTACTGTAATACCATGAATCATCTTCAAATTGAAAGTCTCCATATTGGTGTACTTTCAACTTTAGCTGTTGTTTAAATGTTTCTAAACCGGTATTAATTACAGGCGTCTCACTTAGCTTATTTTTTATATTGTTCAATAGAAATTCCTCTCTCTTTAGCAAAACTCTCCATTTTCTTAATTGTTTCAGAATAGACTTTAAGCAAATGTAATTCTTGTTGATATACACGGTGTTCTTGATAATTGTCAATTCCAGAATTTTTATATTCCACTTCTAACTCTTTAAGAAAATCTTGTTGCTCTCTATATAAGTCATACCATTTGGGTAACTTTTGTGGGCCAGATATAAGCATTTTACAGCCAACGCATTTTTTCTTATGACAGGGACCAAAAGATACATGCTTTACACAGGTTCCGTGTCCTTCTGGTGTTTCTCTAGCACCGAGTTTTATTTCTCTAAATAGGGCCTTTTTTTCCTCTTCGGTGTATTGATTCTTGATTTCCTTATCAATCGTTTCTTCAAATAATTGCTGGAAAAGCTTACTGTCTAATTCAGCTATCTTTTTTAATTCAAGATCCCTGTAATAACGTGCTGATGTTTCCTCCGAGTGATTAATGTAATCAGCAACTTTTCTTAAAGAATGTCCCTTCGATAATAAGTCCACGATGATAGTCTTTCTACACTGGTGATTAGTATAATGGAAGAGTTCGTTGTTTCCGTCTCGTATATTATGTTTTTTAATCAACCTATTGATAGCTCTCGCTAGGGGTCTTCCGACAAATTCTACAACCTTTGAATGTTTATTAAGGGTGATAAATATTCTATCGGTATCCGCTACGATTCTTAAATCAGCAGTTAATTCTTTTTGTTTTTCTACAGCTTCGACAACGACATGGGAAACAGGTATTGTATGATATTTTGACTCCCCGCTTTGAACTCTTTGGTTTTCCATTTTTACATTTAAATATGTAAATAAATAGGACTGACTCTCTTCATCGTAGGTAATGCATTCAGAACTGAGTTCTTGAATGTCTGAAAAGCGTAATCCAGTATTCATCATAATGGTCCAAGCATTCTGGTACATTTCCGGTAATTCATGTATTACTTCTTCTAGTTTTCCAATTACTTCCTCTGGCATATAATCTGTGCTTTCACTAAACGACTTTATATTATGCATTTCAATTTCTCTGAATGAATTGTTCTGCTCTGAATCTATATTTTCAATATACCAGTCAAAAAATAATCTAGTCTGTTGGAATAGATTATAAATACTTGTTAAATTGTAGTAATCTTGACCATCAACCTTTTTGATTTGTTGTAAATAGTCTAATAGGTGAAGAAGGTGATAGTAATTTATATCGAAAATAGAATAAACGTCTTTATAAGGGAGTTCAGTAAACCTGTTATAAATGGTTGTTACGGCATACACACGCGTATATAATGCCCTTTCTTTGATAGCAGTTTTTTTTATTAATTCATGAATATGGGCTTTTAAATGCTTTTTATCAATATCTGAAAGGGGTGAAAAATCTAATGTATGATTTCCGAAGCCTTGCAAATTTTTTTCTCTAATAATCCATATATCGTCTTCATACCTATATGATGATGGCTTACTACTCAATGTACTATAAACATGGGAGGCAACCTCGTTAAAAATATTTAATCTTCCAATTTGAGTAAGTGCATCCCCAACCTCACTCTTTTTGGTGGTATTTTTAAAAATATACCTTGCGACTTCAATCTTTGATAATGGTTGATCTTCTTTTATTAATCTATCTCCAATTCTTCGGACAAATGATTCAAAGACTTTAATGTATTCATTAGTTGAATAAATCCTTTTAATTAAAGACTTATCACCAAGCGGAGGGGAGAGTTTTCGGATTGATTCAATATCATCATTTTTACAGGCAACAATAAATTTGTTAAATCTTTCATCTAAGTGTCTCTGAATTACTCTTTTTGGTGTTTTTATCTCGTTGATAAAATCGGTTCTCATTGTCAATATGCCATTTAAGGCTTCTTTTACATCATTAGTTTTCATAAATCTAAAAATAGTTCTATAACTAATTTTTGGTTCCTTTAAATCGTCGAAAAAATAATGGCAGAGGTATGAACAATAGTTTTCAAATTCAGTAGGACACAAAAATTCCATAAAACGAAATAATGTTGTATTAATGTTTTTATTATCGTCTAATATCTTGGCGATACCTGCAGTATCTTTATCAGCGAGACGTTTTTTTAGCTTTGTCAGTATTTTTAAAAGCTCATTTTCTATAAAATTAACTGTTCTTCTTATCTGAAATTCATATTCGTTTATTTTGAAACATATCAGGCCGTTAGTAATGTGTTTGTCTAAAATACTAATCGTGTACAATTGAATTTTCCTTTCTAGATTTTGTACGCTTTTTAGCTTTCCTTTCGACAATATCCTTTGCAATCTCAGCTCTTTTTCTTGAATCGAACACTTTTACATAGTTTTTAAGAGTATCAATGGAATTCCAACCCATCTGTTCTTTGATAAAACCTTCTGTTATTTTACCTTCTTCAAGTAAATCTAAAAGGTATTGTGCATGAGTACTTCTTCCGGCATGTGTTATAATCTTTTTTGGATCAAAACCTGCTCTTTCTGCAGCCTCTTTTAAAATTTTTAAATAGTTTCTTCGTTCTACAGGATTTCCTGTTGTTGGACCTTTATGGTTTAGGAATAGGAACTCGGATAATTTATTGTCCACCTCATGTCTATCTGACCGGATATAATCAAGAATTTCATCGTTTAACGAATCGCTAATGTATAATTCACGTTCTTTTGACTTAACAGTAGCTTCATTTTGGTTATCATAATTTTTTTCTAAACTCAAAATTCCTTCATGAAAATCATGATGTTTTAAGTGGAGTCCAAGACATTCTCCAATCCTCATTCCAGTTTCTAGTAAGATTTTAAAAATTATTTTATCCCGTCTGGATGGAAGGGAATCAATTATTCTTTCAGTTTGGGATTCGCTATACCATTTTAAATGGCTACGTCTTTCTTTATATCTGAGTTTACCTGTAATGTTGTTTTCATTTATTTCGAAATTATATATTTGTCCGTATAGAAACCTCTTTTTTAGATGTCTATTACCAGTTTTCTTATTCCTTTTTACTCCATATTTTATAGGGTTTTGTTCTATTTCCTTTTGATCTTCTAACCATTCGTAAAACCCCTTTAAAACGCTAATATATTGTTCAATCGAACTTAGTGATCGTTTTCCCTCCATTTTTACCATTACCTCATCGCCATATAAAAGATATTTAATATACTCTTCTATAATGGCCTTTGATTGAACATCTCTATAATGCATTTGATATTTAACTTTTAAATACCTAAGAAATATAACTAATTTGTTAGCATAGCTTTCACCGGTTTTATAGCTACCTAAACTCACAATTTCTAACCATCTATTAATTTCATAAAGGGGTAGATCATCTTCAGTAATGTAATATTGTATTCTTGTTTCACCAGTATTAGGAATATGTTTTAGACCCTTTTCAACCACTAAACCATATGTTTCTCTTTTTTTATTACTAGTCATTCTAATTGAATTCTCCCCCTTTCTTTAATAGTAATTCTATCTAGTAATGTTTCTCTTTATTTTTTATTTTAATCCTTATATTTACTATTACTTTTATTTAGAGCTTCCGCTACCCGCTGCGGGAATTTGCCCTCCAATAAAAATACAAATATGCCCTCGAAATACTATTTTTGCCTCTAAACTTTACAGATATCATATAATGTTATGAATATTTTGTAAAGTGTACATATAAAATTATTTGTATACTATTAATCCACAATAAAATAGGATATAAATAGAAGCTGTCTACGATTATATTAATGGTAGACAGATAGTTTACTAAAGATTTGGATATCGAAATAAAATTTAAGGTTGGTCCAGAGGAATTCTCAGTTGATGTTCACAAAAAGCATATTGATGAATTGAAAGATTTATATAAGGCTTTATTTAAAATCTCAGAAATTCAACATGATAGCGATATCTCAATGGATTATGCGAGACAAAGTCTAGATATGGCTTCAACAACCTTAACTCGTACCCAAGGAAAAGAGAGCCGCCTCTCTGACGAATTCAAGGAAATTAATCAGCATGTTTTTTCTTTCCTTTCAGAAAGCAATGAAAAATATGTGGTCAAGGATTTTGGTGAAGTGTTTGAGAAGTATATAAATAATTAAAAGAGTTAGAAAATGAAGGGGCAGCGCTGAGGCGTTGTCCCTTTTTTAAAGCACTTTCAAGCAAGAGATGAATCAAAAAAAATTAGAATATTACTATAATTGTTATATAATAAAAACAGTTCCATCATGCAGGGATAAGCGAGGGGATATGT
>JAEWMK010000492.1 GCA_023457235.1 Bacillota bacterium | reverse complement strand
CTATTAATAGAGTTTGCAGCTCAAGATTGAAAGCGCTTCACGGAATATCACATGGGCATAACCGCCGAAAATTGGATCAATTTGCTGCAGAAAGTCAGCTTTAGAAAAATCGAATTTAAGGAGAGATGTACAATTATGAAACCAATACTAACTTCATTTTCTGATGCGGTCCAAGATATTAAAAACGGTATGACTATTATGGTCGGAGGCTTTGGTTTAGTCGGAATTCCTGAGAACTTAATTCTGGCATTGGCTGAAACCGGGGTAAAGGACCTAACCGTTATTTCAAATAACTGCGGAATCGACGACTGGGGCCTTGGATTACTTTTACAAAATAAACAAATCAAAAAAATGATTGGCTCATACGTTGGAGAGAATAAAGAATTTGAACGACAAGTACTCTCAGGTGAATTGGAAGTAGAACTGGTACCACAAGGAACACTTGCGGAACGAATTCGTGCAGGTGGAGCCGGAATTCCAGCCTTCTATACACCAGCTGGAGTGGGAACCCCTATTGCGGAAGGAAAGGAAATTCGGGAGTTTGATGGGAAAACATATGTACTTGAAAGAGGAATGACCGCTGATTTTTCATTAGTTCGTGCCTCTAAGGGGGATAAAATGGGGAATCTAATTTACAATAAGACCGCGAGAAATTTCAATCCGATGATTGCTGCTGCTGGAAAAATTACAATTGCTGAGGTTGAAGAACTTGTGGAAATTGGCGAATTAAATCCAGATCAGATCCATACGCCTAGTATCTATGTACAAAAACTCATTGTTGGAAAACAAGAAAAAAAGATTGAAAGATTAACTGTCCAAAAATAATGAAGATGAGAGGAGAGAAAAAAATGTCCCAAACAAATAAAGTTTCAACGAGAGAAATAATTGCAAAGCGTGCCGAAAAAGAAATCGAAAGTGGCTACTATGTTAATTTAGGAATTGGCATACCGACGATGGTTGCCAACTTTATTTCAGACGGTAAACAGGTTGTTTTGCAATCTGAGAATGGTTTATTAGGAATTGGTCCTTACCCAAAAGAAGATGAAGTTGATCCTGATTTAATCAATGCTGGAAAAGAAACGGTAACAGCGATTAGCGGAGCTTCATACTTTAACAGCGCAGAATCATTTGCAATGATTCGCGGTGGTCATATTGACATTGCGATTCTTGGCGGAATGGAAGTATCTGCAAAAGGCGATCTTGCGAATTGGATGATTCCAGGAAAAATGATTAAAGGCATGGGCGGCGCTATGGATCTTGTCCATGGTGCCAAAAGAATTGTCGTCATTATGGATCATGTAAATAGAGATGGTGTCCCTAAAATTTTAAATGAATGTTCTTTACCATTAACCGGTAAGGGCGTGGTTGACCGTATTATTACAGACCGAGCTGTTATTGATGTGACAGAAAACGGCTTAAAATTAGTAGAAGTTGCAAAAGGCTATTCCGTTGACGACATTATTGCCGTTACTGAGCCTTTCCTTGAAATTTCCGATGATTTAAAACTGGGTGCCTATTAAATCGATGGCACTTCGGTGCAAACGCAAACTAGGGATATCGGAATTTTAAGTATAATAGTTCAATAGTATATTAATTATAAATCGAAGGGAGATAACTTTATGAAAGTATTAGTTTCCTTTTTTAACCGCATCATGCAGAGGTACTTGCCTGATCCATTTCTATTCGTAATCATTTTAACTTTTGTTGTATTTGGATTAGCCCTTATTTTCACGGATAACGGACCATACCAATTAGTCCAGCAATGGGGAAATGGATTTTGGGGACTTCTTTCCTTTACGATGCAGATGGTTCTCGTATTAGTAACTGGACATGTCTTGGCGAGCAGCCAGATTTTTAAAAAAGGGTTAGGATCTCTTGCTTCATTCGCCAAGACACCAGGGCAAGCTATTGTTATTGTAACTGTCGTATCGATGATTGCAAGTCTAATTAACTGGGGATTCGGGCTTGTCATTGGTGCTTTGTTTGCAAAGGAATTAGCAAAAAGAGTAAACAATGTTGATTACAGGCTGTTAATTGCAAGCGCTTACTCGGGATTTCTCGTATGGCATGGGGGAATTTCGGGGTCTGTCCCGTTGACAATTGCCACTCCAGGACACTTTACAGAAGATATAATCGGTATTATACCAACAAGTGAAACGATTTTTTCAACCTTTAATATGGTGATCGTGTTAGGGTTGCTTATAACTATTCCTATTATCAATCGTCTAAGTATGCCATCTAAGGAACAAACGATAACTGTTGACCCTGCACTTTTACAGGATGATATCCAGGCAACAGCCATTGAAAAGGAAGCTCTAACACCTGCTGATAAACTTGAAAACAGCAAACTTCTTTCTTTATTAATTGGATTAGTTGGACTTACTTTCCTATTCTATTATTTCGCTACTAATGGATTTAAGCTAAATCTCGATATCGTCAATTTCTTATTTTTATTCCTTGGCATTCTATTTCACGGTACGCCAAAACTATTCTTGGACGCTGTGTTGAACGCGGTCAAAGGAACGAGTGGCATTATCATCCAATTCCCTTTTTATGCTGGCTTAATGGGAGTGATGACGGCTTCAGGATTAGCTGCGGTCATATCTGACGCATTTATTGCTATTTCAAATGATTTTACCTTCCCAATGCTTGCCTTTATAAGTGCCGGTATTGTTAACTTCTTCGTTCCTTCTGGCGGGGGACAATGGGCAGTTCAAGGTCCTATTATGCTGGATGCAGCGACACAACTTGGTGCATCACTTCCAAAAACTGCGATGGCAGTTGCATGGGGTGACGCCTGGACGAACATGATCCAGCCATTTTGGGCACTACCAGCACTGGCAATCGCCGGTCTGAAGGCAAAGGACATCATGGGCTACCTTGTCATGGTCACCATTGTCAGCGGTGTAGTCATTTCATTGGGATTCTTATTCTTTTAAAATCACATCATTGTGATGAAGTGCAAGGTTTCTATTTTGACAGACCCTTACCTGCTACAAATATTATAAAATAAATTTCATAAAGGTGATCAAACTTGTGATTCGGGTAGTATTATGATAATTTGAAAATTGAGACATAATAACTACTTTGTATTTTGTAAGTTTTGAATGAGTTGGAAGGGGACTTTACCTACATGACAAAAGTTATACTTGCTGTACTGGCGCCCTTTTTAATGATTATTTTTTTAACAAGAGTCACCTTTAATCATTATATTAGCACCCTATTAACTATCGGAATAATATTTGCTATTTTTAAAGGATATGAACAGCCATCGTTCGTCACAGCAACCTGGATCGTTTCCGTCATCGCCGGCTTTCTCGTTTCAGCAAGAATGATGAAAAAATTAAAAAATACCAATAAAAGAAAATACGATCGATAAGCATGGGGTACCGCAATGGCCCCATGCTTTTGTTTTTGTCTGCGGTGGTGTCAGTCACTATACGTCACGAATATTCGTTCGTTATAATTGGATATTTGATATTCACGTATGTTACAATAAGTACACAAATCAGTAGATGAACGGGATTTATACATAGTAAACTTCGAAGAAATTTTGATAAAGCAATAAAACAATTTCAAGCTTGAACGGAGGTATGTACCAGTGCAAAATAATCAATTTGATCTCAAGTCGAAATATAAGCCAGAGGGAGATCAACCGCAAGCGATTAAAAAGTTGGTAGAAGGTGTTAGACAGGGAAAAAGGTATCAAACCTTGCTTGGTGCAACGGGAACGGGTAAAACATTTACCGTTTCGAATGTTATCAAGGAAATCAATAAACCAACGCTAATCCTTGCTCACAATAAAACGTTAGCGGGTCAGCTCTACAGTGAGTTTAAGGAATTTTTTCCGAACAATGCGGTTGAGTATTTTGTCAGTTATTACGATTACTTCCAGCCTGAAGCGTATGTTCCGCATACGGATACTTATATTGAAAAGGATGCCAGTATCAATGATGAAATCGATAAACTGCGTCACTCGGCAACATCTTCACTATTTGAACGGAATGATGTCATTATCGTGGCCAGTGTTTCGTGTATTTACGGCTTGGGTTCGCCGGAAGAATATCGTGACTTGGTCGTTTCGTTAAGGGTTGGTATGGAAAAAGAACGGGACCAGCTGCTTCGTGACTTGGTTGATGTGCAATACTCAAGAAACGACATTAATTTCCAACGCGGAACGTTTCGTGTTCGTGGTGATGTTGTTGAGATTTTTCCGGCATCAAGGGATGAACACTGTATTCGTGTGGAATTTTTCGGCGATGAAATTGATCGCATTCGTGAAGTAGATGCCCTTACCGGTGAAATTCTTGGTGACCGTGAGCATGTGGCGATTTTCCCGGCTTCCCACTTCGTTACCCGTGAAGAAAAAATGAAAATTGCGATTGAAAGAATTGAAGCAGAACTTGAAGAAAGATTAAAGGAGCTTCATGAAAATAATAAACTGCTTGAGGCCCAAAGGTTGGAGCAGCGTACCCGTTATGACCTCGAAATGATGAGGGAGATGGGGTTTTGTTCAGGAATTGAGAACTACTCTCTGCACTTAACGTTAAGACCGCCGGGATCAACTCCGTACACATTGTTTGATTATTTTCCAAAAGACTTCCTACTCATTGTGGATGAATCACATGTTACTCTTCCACAGGTTCGTGGGATGTATAACGGTGACAGGGCACGTAAACAGGTGTTAGTCGACCACGGCTTCCGTCTGCCAACTGCCTTGGATAACCGTCCATTAATGTTCGGTGAATTTGAAAAAGCGCTGCACCAAGCGATTTTTGTCTCAGCAACTCCTGGCCCATATGAGCAAGAGCATACGCCAGAAGTGATTGAACAAATCATTCGCCCAACCGGACTTCTTGATCCGAATATTGATGTCCGCCCAATTGAAGGTCAAATTGATGATTTAATTGAAGAAATCAATGCTAGGGTTGAAAAAAATGAGCGTGTCCTTGTGACGACGCTAACGAAAAAAATGTCCGAAGATTTAACGGATTATTTAAAAGACATTGGTATTAAGGTTGCTTATCTGCATTCTGAAATTAAAACGCTCGAACGAATTGAGATTATTAGGGATCTCCGTCTTGGAAAATATGATGTGTTAATCGGTATCAACCTACTCCGGGAAGGACTTGATATACCGGAGGTTTCGCTCGTTGCCATTTTAGATGCGGACAAAGAAGGCTTCTTGCGCTCCGAACGTTCATTAATTCAAACCATTGGCCGGGCAGCCCGTAATGCCAATGGGCATGTAATTATGTATGCTGATAAAATAACAAACTCAATGCGAATTGCGTTAGACGAAACAAAACGGCGCCGGACGATTCAAGAAGAATATAACGAAAAGCATGGCATTACACCAAGAACGATTGTAAAAGAAATCCGAGATGTCATCCGTGCCACAACAGCTGCTGAAGAACAGGAAACATATGCTGCTGAAAAACCAAAAGCTAAGCTATCTAAGCAGGAACGTGAGAAGTTAATTATAAATGTTGAAAATGAAATGAAGGAAGCGGCAAAAGCACTCGATTTCGAACGTGCCGCCGAGCTTCGTGACTTATTGTTGGAATTGAAGGCTGAGAGGTAACGTTGTTTGGGTAACTAATTCACTATTGGAGCCCGTGGACAAAAATAAGGGCTGGCTTCGGTCACTAAGTGTTTTTTTAGAGCCCGCGGTGACGGAAAACGACTAGGTTCGGTCACTAAAGATCTATTTAGAGCCCGCGGTGACGGAAAAACGCCAGGTTCGGTCACTAAAGTTTAGTTTAGAGCCTGTGGTAAAGGAAATCGGCCGGCGCCGGTCACTAAAGTGTCCATATGAAGCACACTTGCATTACCGAAATTCGGTTTTGAACAGGTTTCGGTAACGCAAAAAGCACTACCGTGCACCCAAACCCAGTTTTAATTGAAAGAAAGGAGCCACATCCCATGGCAGTTGAAAATATAGTAATAAAAGGCGCCCGTACACATAATTTGAAAAATATTGATATCACGATTCCGCGTGATAAGCTTGTTGTCCTTACAGGGTTGTCGGGCTCGGGGAAATCGTCGCTGGCCTTTGATACGATTTATGCGGAAGGTCAGCGCCTCTATGTTGAGTCCTTATCTGCCTATGCCCGCCAATTTTTAGGGCAGATGGATAAGCCGGATGTAGATACAATTGAAGGTTTATCGCCGGCGATTTCGATTGATCAAAAAACAACGAGCAATAATCCGCGTTCAACCGTCGGTACGGTTACGGAAATCTATGATTATATACGTTTAATGTATGCCCGGGTTGGCCATCCGGTGTGTCCAAACCATGGCATCGAAATTCAATCACAAACGATACAGCAAATGGTTGACCGTGTCCTCGAGTTTCCAGAGCGGACGAAGTTGCAAATCTTAGCCCCGCTTGTCAGAGGGAAAAAAGGCGAGCATGTGAAGGTATTTGAAAATGTAAAAAAACAAGGCTATGTACGCGTCCGTGTTGACGGCGAAATGATGGAAGTCGGCGATGAAATCAAGCTTGAAAAAAACAAAAAGCATTCAATTGAAGTAGTTATCGACCGTGTTGTTGTGAAGGAAGGCATCACTTCACGTTTAGCTGATTCGATCGAAACAGCGCTGAAGCTTGGAGATGGCTACGTCATCGTTGATGTGATTGACCAAGAAGAACTTCAATTCAGCGAGCATTATGCTTGTCCCGAATGCGGCTTTTCGATTGGCGAGCTTGAGCCAAGAATGTTTTCATTTAACAACCCGTTTGGAGCCTGCCCGAGCTGTGACGGCTTAGGGATGAAGCTTGAGGTTGATCTCGATGCTGTCATTCCGCATTGGGATAAAACGCTGCTTGGGCATGCGCTCGC
>JAEWMK010000491.1 GCA_023457235.1 Bacillota bacterium | reverse complement strand
CAAGACCGCATCACTAACATAAATCTACCTGAGGGCTATTCTGTTGATTTTGGTGGACAAAGTCAGGAAATGATGGAGTCTTTCGCCCAATTGGGATTGGCTATGTTACTCGCAATCGTTTTAGTGTACATGGTAATGGCTGGACAATTTGAATCATTGTTTACCCCGTTTGTTATCATGTTCTCTATTCCACCAACCTTTGTCGGTGTTGTAATAGGACTATTGGTTACCGGTCAGTCAATGAGTATAATGGCGCTTATTGGTTACATTTTATTAATAGGTATTGTTGTAAATAATGCCATTGTTTTACTAGATTATGTGATTCATTTAAGAAAAGATGGTATGGATCGTGATGAAGCGGTGTTAAAAGCAGGACCAATCCGTCTTCGTCCAATCTTAATGACAACACTTGCAACAATCTTAGCAATTCTTCCTTTAGCATTTGGCGGTGGTTCTGGTAACGAAACACAGGCACCGATGGCAATCGTAGTTGCATTTGGATTAAGCTTTTCAACGTTAATCACACTTATTCTAATCCCAGTTGTTTACTGTTGGTTTGATGATATTGGCGCTAAGAGAAAACGCAGAAAAGCTGAAAAACGAGCTAAGAAAATAAAGGCTGTCACACAATCCGTACAGGCTCAGGAATAGAGGGAGAGAATATATGATGCATAAAAAAATAAAGTTACTACTATTTTCATTACTTCTAATTTTAACAGTTGCTGGTTGCGCTCCTAAACAGCCGGCAACGACTGATAAAGAGGAAGCAGGAGCAGTACCTGTTCAAGTAGAAACTGTGAAAAAAGGTGTATTGGATGCACAAGCTGGTATTGCAGGTAAATTTGAACCTAAAGAAACGGCTGCTATTGCTCCTAAAGTGAACGGAAAAATTAAAACAATCAATGTTAAATTAGGTCAAAAGGTAAATAAAGGTGATGTTCTTTTCACTTTAGATCCTGAGGACCTACAAAATGCAGTCAAGCAGTCAGAAGCCGCTTATAAAGTTGCGCAGGCAAACCTAAAGCAAGCAGAAGTCAGTTCAAGTCAAGGTCTTGACCAAGCTAAAAGCAGTCTAGTTCAGTCAGATTCTGGAATTACACAAGCCCAGCAAGCATATGATGATGCAAAGCTTAATTTAGAACGTACTAAACAGCTTTATGATGCAGGTGCTGTTGCTTCTGTTGAATTAGAACAAAAAGAAACAGCATTCAAAAACGCAGAGATCGCTCTTAATAATGCTAAAATTTCACAAGAAAATGCTCAAAAATCCGTACATTATGCGGAACAAAAATCGGCTATACAGGTTGCCAGTGCATCAGTCGAGCAGGCAAAGGTTAATTTAGAGAACGCTCGTTATCAACTTGCTAATGCAACGGTCAAAGCGCCGATTAGCGGTATCGTATCGGTTGTGAATGGGGCTCCTGGTCAAATGGCCGGTCCATCTGCTGGTGTTGTAACAATCGTAAACATTAATCCTATTGTCGTAAAAGGTAGTCTTTCTGAAAGTGACGTAACATCAATAAAAGTCGGGGCGGTTGTTAAGGTTGAAGTTCCGGCAGTAGATAAAACGATTGATGCCAAAGTAACAGCCTTAAGTCCTGTTATGGACCAACAATTGAAGGCTTATCCGTTTGAAATTGAAATTCCGAATGAAAAAGAACAATGGAAATCAGATATGGTCGTAAATGTCGTTTTCCAAGGTATCGATGGACAGATTAAGGAAAGTATTATTCTTTCAAGAGAAGCAATTTTTGAAGAAGAAGGCAAGACCTATGTCTATAAAATTGAAAATGACAAAGCAACTAAAGTAGAGGTACAAACAGGCGAAGAAACAAGTGAACAAATTGTAATCTTGGACGGAATTAATGAAAATGATGTAGTTGTTGTAAAAGGACAATCATTGCTAACAGATGAAGCTAAGGTTACAATTCAAAAACAACAATAAACACAGTAATATTATGAAATTTCGTCAAACATCTATCCATGATAGGTGTTTTTCTTTTAAATTAATTCATAGTTTTAACATTATAATTACTTTTAATATAGACCAATTAATTATAAGATAGAATTATACTATCTTGATATTTCAACTAGCTTAACTTTATTCAGTAGAAGTCCCCACCTCCATTAGTGATGGGATGAATTAAATTAGTATTTTTAATTATGAGGGACTTAAACCCATACTAAATAAAGTTAAAGCCTCCGGCGGATGCCTCAGATTTTTAAAGGTAGTTTTTCGAGCAAGCTCGAAAAAATCTGGGCGCAAATACGCCAAGGTGTATTTGATTTATACAAAGGGGAAAGGTTTATGGATGAACTCACAAAATGGTTTCAAAACAAAAGTATAAAAAGGATTTTTATTTTTGTGCTTATTGTCCTTATCTTATTCAGCATGAAAAGTATGATTAATTTCATATTGCTGACGTTTATTTTTTCATTTTTGATGGACCGTCTTGTAACCATTGTTTCAAGGAAGGTTCCGATCAATTGGAAATTAATAGTTTTGGTTAGCTATACAATGATTGTTGGGTTTTTAACGTGGGGTCTTGTAAAATATCTGCCGATCATTACGTATGAAATTACCGCACTCATTAGACAGATAAAGACCTTTTACCAGCAGCCACAGGATAATATCATTTTGAATTTTATATTTAGTATGTTAGGAAAAAATGAGATTTCACAATATTTTGAGCAGGGCCTTGCTTTTGTAATGAGATCGTTTTCAGGTATTAGCCAATTAGCTCTGGAAATTTTCTTAGCATTACTTTTAAGTCTATTTTATTTACTGGAGAAACCGCGTTTAGTTACTTTTACGAAAAAAATAAAGTATAGTAAGCTTGCTCCATTTTATAATGAAATTGAGTTTTTTGGCGGGAAATTTGTGCGTACTTTTGGAAAGGTTTTGGAAGCACAATTTATTATTGCTGTTGTGAATTGTATGCTTTCGATTATTGGACTTTCCTTCATGGGCTTTCCACAATTGTTTGGGTTAGCAATTATGATTTTCTTCCTTGGTTTAATTCCGGTTGCCGGTGTCATTATTTCCTTAGTACCGTTGTGTATGATTGCTTACACGATTGGAGGGCTAATCAAGGTTGTCTATGTTTTAATTATGATTGCCATTATTCATGGAATTGAGGCCTATATTTTAAATCCAAAGTTAATGAGTTCTAAAACTGATTTACCAATTTTTTATACGTTTATTGTGTTAATTTTCTCTGAGCATTTCTTTGGTGTTTGGGGATTAATTATCGGTATTCCAGTGTTTGTGTTTTTCCTTGATGTGTTTGAAGTTACTAAATCTAATGAAAAAGGCTGACTTTTTTGAAGTCAGCCTATTTTTTCTGTATTTTCGTTATTTCTTTCACTTCTTCTTTACTAGCCAACCATTTTTGATAGTATTCCTTTTGTGTCTCTCTTCCGTATTTCTCAGTAATCTGTTCCCATTCATCTGCTGTTTGTTGTAAAGCTTCTTCCGGAGTTAGTTTGTTTATTAACGCTAGGCGCATATTTCGATCAATACTTTGCATATAGTCCCAACTACCAGGAATCATCAATTCTGCATTAGTATTTATTAAGCTCTCCTCCAGGGTTGAAAAGAAATGCTTACTTACATCAACGCTTGGGAATGGACCTTTTTTATCAATGGAAAAATGACTGTATCGATATGGGTCATTGATAGTTTCGTAAGAATTAATTGAATTTATACTTACATCCTTAGAAGTCAAGTATTCGATTACCTGCCAAGCTTTATCTGGTACTTTACTATTCTTTGAGATGGCTAACACTCTGCCAATCCATGAACCACCTGTAGGCGCATTTGGACTTCCACCGGGGACAAGTGTCCAATCCACTAAATTCGGTACTTTCGAATTCCAAGTTTTACTATCATAGGAGAACCTTGCAGTATCACTCCACTGAATCGTCATAGCAAGATGGCCTTGGAGAAAAGCATTATTTAAATCGACCCAGTCGTACATAGAACCCTGCGGAACTGCATGACTATTTTGCAAATCAACAAGATCCTGTAAGGCTTTTACGCCAATTTCGCTATTAATGGCCGGCTTCATATTGTTATCAAAGTATGACCCACCCATAGATAAGAATCGTTCGGCAAACCAAATATAGCCCATTCCGCCACCATTTAATATAGCAGTTCCATAGAAGTCAATTTTGCCATCTCCGTCTTCATCTCGTGTTAAAAAGCTCGCAATTTGATCATATTCTTCCCATGTTTTCGGTGGTGTTAAGTCAACTCCATACTTATGTTTATATTCCGCATTGTATTTTTCAAAGATATCCTTTCGATAGAATAATAGATGGGCATCACCATCATACGCCATTCCATATGTATGTCCTCCATATTCCATATAAAGCTTTTGATAAAAGGGCATTAAATCGTCTGCGAAATCATCATGGATATATTCTTCTAATGGAAGCAGCATATCCCTTTCTACATAAAGTGGGAGTTTAACCGGGAAGATGGAATAAATATCATACCTCTCTTTCGTTGCAAATAAAAATTCCTCTAGGTTGTCTGTTAGCCTTTCTGGAAAATTGTATTCTAAACGAACACCAAATTTTTCGGCAATTTCTTTTTCGTTCATTTTAAAAAATACAACAGCCCCTGGTGATTCAGCAATTACTTTTATTGTAGTTAGATTATCGTTGTTTTTCTCTGCTTCCGTTTGGCCGGGACTAGCAGGATCTTTGCATGCCCCTAAGGAGAGCAGTAGGAATGAAACAACGACCCATGAAAACAGCTTCATATTATCACCTTCTTAGCTTTTTTTACCAACTCTATTTTACACTAAACTTTTTATCTTTCGTACTGTGGTTCTGTATTCTTTTCGACAAAAAACCGAAAACTTCCGCATAAGAAAATGCAATATTCATAGGTAGTGGTTTAGACAAGCTTTTTCATTCAGGAATATCGTATTATTATAGCGTTTATCGTTTATTTCTTGACTAGGAAGGAGGACGTGTTTTGCCGCAAAGAAGAAAAAGGGGATTACGTTTTTGTCTTTTTCCAGGTTATAACTGGTGTGGTCCTGGATGTAGCGGTCCTGGTGCTCCTATTAATGCTGTAGATGCAGCATGTAAGGCGCATGATGAATGTTATCGTAGGAATGGAAATCCGTGTGAGTGTGACCGTGAATTTCTGCGCCGACTCGAGAGGCAAATCAACCTAAGGACAGAAGAAGGAAGACATGCACGTATGCTCTATCAATATATGAAACTCCAAACCTTGTTTACCTGTGACTTTTTCCGCAAATAACACTAACACGAAACCACTTCATTTTCTTCAGTAAGATGAAGTGGTTTTCTTTTGTGGGTTTTAAATTGTCCACATTTGAATATATATATGTAAGATATGGTTGGGAGGTATTAATTTGAATAAAAAGAAGATAATGAGTTCCCTAGGTGAAGCCAGTGAATTTTTAGGCGAAGAGTTTTGGGATGTAATTAATGATTTTCTCCCATTAGTAAATCCGAGAATTGATATTATTCGGACGGATAAAGAGATGACCATTGTTGCAGAATTGCCCGGAATCCAATCAGAGGAAGATCTCTCCATCCGTATGCAAGGAAGGTTGCTTGTCATTGCGGGAGAAATTAAAAGACCTTATATCGTGGATGGTCAAGAAGTGATTAAGGATGAAAGGTTTACTGGTCCATTTAAACGAAAAATAAGACTTCCAGAGGATTGTATAATAGAGAAATTAGTAGCTTCCTATATAAACGGTTTGTTAAAGATTGTGATTCCTGTTTACAGTGACGAGCAAAATGATCCCCAGCATGAAATACCAGTTCGTTTTTTAGAAAACAATAATACCACCAACAATTAACAAATAGATGTAACTTTTTCCGAAAAAGGAATGATGTTAATGAATGGGGACAAAAGCAACGTTCTCCAAAACATTGTAGAAAAAATCGATGCAATTGAAAAAAGGCTGCAGGAGATGCCCGGTCAACCTACTGTTTATCATATTACTATCCAAAACTTGGAGATACATGATCCGATTCTAAAGGAACTGACATTTAGTTTAGAAAGCTTGGATATAAAGGAATTAAGCGGGGCTTTAAATATGGGGATCAATTTTGGGCCGAAAGTTGAACAAAAGCCAAAAAATGAGCAAGAAAAGAAGCAAAAGAAAAAAGAAGAGACAGAAC
>JAEWMK010000490.1 GCA_023457235.1 Bacillota bacterium | reverse complement strand
CCAACTGCGAGGGTTGTAAGTGCCCTAGGCTTGGATATGTACGATGTTTTTGTTCCAATGATTCCAGTAATGATTGGTGGAGCAGTATTTCTTTTATTTATCGCTTATTTATTCGGTAAAAGTGAACGTAAACGGGTAGGAGTTATTGATATTAACGATTTACCAAAGTCTGAAATTTTATCAAAAAGTGAAATTGCAGCGACTGTAGATGAGGCGATAAAAATCACAAAACGTCCAAAATTATTATGGGTTAACTTTGGATTAACAGTTCTTCTAATGGCTGCTTTAATTTCTGGCATATTACCGCTTGCACCGTTATTTATGATTGCGTTTGCAGTTGCGTTAATTATTAACTATCCAAATTTAAAAGAACAAAAAGAGCGTCTTCAAGAACATTCTGGAAATGTGTTAGCAGTTGTCTCACTTGTTTTTGCTGCTGGAATTTTCACAGGGATTTTATCAGGCACAGGGATGGTAGATGCAATGGCAAACAGTCTAGTAGCCATCATTCCAGATGCAATGGGCCCATATTTACCAGTCCTTACTGGAATAATAAGTATGCCATTTACTTTCTTTATCTCTAATGATGCTTTTTATTTCGGTATGATTCCAATTATTGCTGAAACAGCAGCCAACTATGGAATTGCTCCTGAAATCATTGCTCGCGCATCTCTTGTTGGACAACCTGTACATTTATTAAGTCCACTAGTAGCATCAACCTTCTTACTAGTCGGTATGTCTAAGGTTGATTTCGGAAAGTTCCAAAGGTTTACTCTATTACCGGCCGTTGGTTTAAGTATGGTAATGTTGATCGTAGCTTTAATTTTAGGTGTTATTACATTATAATAAACTTATCCATTAGTATAGCTAGAGCTAAAAACTCTAGCTATACTATTTTTGTATATTTAGGTAAAGGAACCTCATATGAAAATCTCATTACAAACAAAAGTATTAGGCTTAATCAGTATTTTAATATTACTAATCATAGCCCTTCTAGCTGGTATCTTTTCGTACATGCAGGCACTTGAGACGAAGCAACATGTCGAACAGTTAGCCGGGCAGGCAGCAAGGTCGATCTCTCTTATGCCTGAAATCATCCATATGGTCGAAAAAAATGAAGCATCCAAAAATGTTCATTCAATTGCCGCTCGGCTAAAGGAACAAATCGATGCCGAGGATGTAATCATCGAAAATCGAAAGGAGATAGTATACTCCTATTCAGCTCCTGAGATGATTGGCGAAAGAAATTTCGATTATATCAGTTTCCGCGCTTTGGTTTTTGGAGGCTCTTATACAATTGAATCCCAAAGCCATAATGGTCCCTCATTATTAGGGGTGGTTCCGATTTATAAGGATAACGGGAATTACGATAAGATAGTAGGAGTCGTAATCGTTAAATTCTTAAAAAAGGATATTTTCAGCAGTATTTATAAGCAAATTAAGTCAATCACACTCTTTTCTTTAGGTGTTTTAATAATCGGGCTCATCGGTGGTATATTTCTAACTAAAAGTATTCGAAAAGATACATTAGGACTTGAACCGCATGAAATAGCCTCTCTTTACCGAGAAAGAAATGCGATTATTTTGTCTATTAAAGAAGGAGTTATTGCGTTTAATCAACATGGCAAGCTGACTTTAATTAATCATTCCGCAAGACAAATGCTAAATCTGACAGAAGCCGATACCGGACAGGATATCGAAGAAATTATCCCCGATTTAAATATGATGGAATTATTAAAGTCAGGAAAGGCATTAACTGATATTGAAATAACCATTAAAGGTAATAATTTTATATTTAGTATTATTCCAATTATTGAAAACAAGTCTATTGTTGGTGGAGTCGCTAGCTTTAAAGATAAAACAGAACTGAAGAAAATTATGGATACTCTATCTGAAGTGAAGGATTATTCAGAAGGACTCCGTGCTCAAACACATGAATTCGCTAATAAACTTTATCTTCTTTCCGGTTTACTCCAATTAGGTAGATATAAAGAAGCGTACGAATATATTCAACAAGAGTCAAAAATCCATCAAACGCAAAATCAAATATTGTTTTCTCAAATTCTGGATACTAATGTTCAAGCTATTTTATTAGGGAAGATTGGAAAAGCATCAGAACTGAAAATTCAGTTTGAAATCGACCCAGAAAGCTCGATTGATACCCTGCCTTTCCACATTACCGTTTCTGATTTAGTTACGGTTATTGGAAACATAATAGATAATGCTTTTGATGCTGTAAGAAATGAACAAATGAAACTAGTAACCTTTAATATAACTGATATCGGGAATGACATTATTATTGAAGTAATTGACAATGGCAAGGGAATTCCTGATGACAAGATTGATTCCTTATTTATAAAAGGCTATTCTTCAAAAGGAAAAAACAGAGGCTATGGACTTTTTAATGTAAAAGAGATTGTTACTCGTTTGAAGGGAACGATTGAGGTTGGTCCTAATCTTGGTAAGGGGACCATTTTCACGATCTATCTTCCTAAAAAATTAAATAATGATGGAGTTGAATAAAATGCTAAGGGTTGCAATTGTAGAGGATGATTTTCGAATTGCACAAGTTCAAGAACAATTCTTACAAAAGATTACAGGGGTCGAGTTAGTTGGAAAGGCTTTAAATGCAAAAGAAGCACTTGAAATCTTAGCTAAAGAAGAAGTTGATTTACTATTATTAGATATCTATATACCTGATGAGCTTGGAACTGATTTGTTGCCAAAAATCAAAGACCTTTATCCATCCGTTGATATCATCATGGTGACTGCGGCCACTGAAAAAGTGATGCTTGAAAAGGCAATCCAATATGGTGTAAAAGACTATCTTCTTAAGCCGGTAACGATGGAGAAATTTATCGAATCTATCGAACGTTATAAAAAAAAGAAACAAATACTGACCAATCATGATGATATGGTAGACCAGTCTTTAATCGATACATACTTTGGAAATACAAAGCAAAACGAAGAAAGCCAGGATGATGCAAACCAAAGCAATTTGCCTTCTGGTGTAGACCGTTTCACCTTGATAAAAGTGAAAGAGATCATGAGTAGTCTAGATGATGGTATATCCATCACAGGAATGGCGGAAAAGATGGGTACTTCCCGGACAACCGCAAGGAGATACCTAGAATATTTAGTTTCTATAAATTACTGTAAAGCGGAATACGATTATGGAATCGTAGGCAGGCCAGAAAGAAAATACTTTTTAACTAAATAGAGGGCTGCAATTTGAAAAAACTTTTATTTCTTTTAATACTATTTACAATAATTTTGACCGGTTGCACTAAAGAAAAGTCCAAAATGAGCCATAAAATAGAAGAACAAGAAATCACCCTTGTTGCACCTAGCTCTGTAGGCGGGAGCTGGGATTTGACAGCAAGGGCTATGCAACAAACACTAAACGAACAAGAAATTATTAAGCAACCTATTTCCGTAACCAATATCGTCGGTGAAGGCGGAAAAACGGGTTGGAAATACATAAAAGAAGCGGAACAAGGCAATATCCTTGCGATGAATTCCAGCTTAATTTTAACAAGCTTTCTTTTGGGAGAAAGCCAATTAACTTATAAAGACTTTACGCCGCTTGCAACACTAGCTGTTGAATGGATCGCGGTAATTGTGCCGAAAGATTCAAATATCAATAGCGCAAGCGAGTTAATAACAGCGTTAAGAAGTAATATCCATAATGTTAATGTTGGCGTATCACCAAAGCTTGGCAACGATGATCAGATCTCATTTGTACTCGCTAGCCAACATTCCGGAATTCAGCCACAAGGGCTAGACTTTTTTGTATATGAAAATAGCGAGCTCGTCGTTAATGCCCTTTTAAAGGAAGAGGTTAATGTGGCGACAATGCCTTTATCAGAGGCAAAAAAATTTTATGATGCCGGCACCGTGAAAATTCTTGCTATTTCCTCGCCTGAGCGTTTAGAAGAGATGCCTGAATTACCTACATGGACGGAACAAGGAATTGATTTAGTTTTCCAGCATTGGCGCGGAGTAATGGGACCGCCCAACATGACAAAAGCTGAGATTCAGTATTGGGATGATATTTTTTATAAAATGGTACAGACGGATCAATGGAAGCAATTCTTAAAGGATCATAACTGGACCTCACTGTATAAAAATAGCAGCGAGACTGCCTTATTTTTAGAAGAACAAAGTGAGATGTATGAAAAGTTGATGTTGTATGGTGTGGATTAAACTAAACTCATTATGAAGGAAGGGGCCGTCCAAAAAGGAACGTGCCCCTTTTTACTTTTTAGCCTTGACACGGATTTAGGGCACGTTCACAGGACTTTAGTGACTGAGGTACTGCTTTTTTTCTAGGTTCGGGCTCTAAATCATCTTTTAGTGACCGGGCTCCTGCTTTTTTTCTTGGTTCGGGCTCTTAATCATCTTTTAG
>JAEWMK010000489.1 GCA_023457235.1 Bacillota bacterium | reverse complement strand
GGTCTCCATAATTACCAGCATACGTATCCAAATCCTTACATAAACAAATACAAGCTTCTTTTATTTTCTTTTCAACATTTATTGCTTCCGTTTCATTCACACCGAAAAGCTTACGAATTCCTTCCTTCCCTATACATAAATGATCCAAATATTTCAGATTAGTAGAAATCTCGTTCTTTTTAGAAAAACGGGTAATGGTAAGTGGGCATTCCCATTCCTTTAACCCATTCTTTTGCATATAGGCACGGAAATCAACGTGCTGATTTTTAAAGCCTGCATCAATCCCTTGCTGAATTAAGTATCCTTTATTCGTTAAAGACTTAATCTTTTCCCACATATCTTCGAGTTTATAAAAAAATTCAATATCGTTAAAATGGTTGATGAGCTTATATCCATCTTCATTCATTTGAATACTTTTAATACCAATTCCACCTGAACCAGATTGAGGCTTCAAATAAACCTTCCCAAATCTTTTAGTTAATTGATCTACTTGGTCATGGCCTAAGAGCTTTTCAGTATAAGGAAGAAGACTTTTAGCTTTAGAGTAATCCGGCAATATGTCCCATAGCTCCCATTTACTAAAATGATAGGAATTAAAAATATGGTCTTCTCCAATGACGCTTTTCAGATGATTATAAATATTTTTTTTGATTGGGATTCGCTTATAAATGGCCGCAGGATAAGGAAATATACCCTCTTTCCAGTAATAACCACCATGTCCCTCAGGGTTATAATAAAAGCCTTTAATGGTACGATTTTTTTGATTAACTCCTGAAGCACTGAAAATATAAATAAGACCATTTATATCCTGATAATCTTTAAATCTACTTAAAAATTTGTTCAAATTTTGAGGATTCATGTGTTTTTGTGACGCAATCATTCCGATAACAGGTCCAAGCAAAAGGGTCCGCCCGGTAACCTTAATCTCATAATTTAAAATTGTTGGAACTGAGAACATTTTGTTTATCGAAAGCGGTAAGCCTATTAACTCGTCTGAATATGTTTCATCTTCATCTATATCGAGCTTTGTTTCCCATTGGCCAATTTTAAGTATTAATGATTTTGTACTTATCGATAATTCTTTCAAAGTTTTAGGAGAAAAAACTATTTTGTTTTCTGAATTTATCCATTTTATTTTCAAGCAAAGCCACTCCCCACCTAACTTGCTCCTTTATTCCTATGCTCAAATTGACCAAATTGTATAGGCATCTAATATATTGATTGGCATTTTATGTGATATTTATCATTCTAATGAAGAACCACATTTATTTAGTAAGATAGACAACTCCCCATGCAGCTTTTCCTAATCTACATACCTTATTAAGAGACGATATTCATCATTTTAAAAAAGGAGGAATTTATAAATGAGTTCAAAGAAATATAAACACCGTAAAAACTTTGAAGAAAGTTGGATGGAAGAATTCACACATGGCCACCATCATATGGATAAAGACAACGACCACTGCCATGATGAACATGATAAAGACGATAAGGATTGTATCTGCAGTACAATTAAAAGAATCCTCAAGGCCCAAGAAGAGGTTGACGAGTGTCAATGTAGAGTAAGTTGTGAGAGGTCCATAAGACAGATGCTCGCACCTAATGATTGTCCCCCTGCAAACACAGTTCCTTTTACTTTAACCTGTGGGTGTGACCTATTCTTTGGAAAGGCAGCGATCTATGGTAAGAGTGGTAATTTCTGCTTGATTTCAAGCCCGTTCTTCAAGGTTAAAAAAGTCGACCGTAATTGCTGTGCAGTATTGGAATTATTATGGCCGACGTGTAATGGAAAGCCCTATGAGGGTTATCTAAAATGTAAGGATCATCACTCCTTCCCATGCCATGACTTTAATGGCTTTATTGGAACAGGGGCGTGCATTACAGTCGATCTTTCATGCTTTTGCAGTATTTCCTGCCATAAGCCACATATGGTTGAAGAAGCAACAGCATGCCAAATTCAAGATATTATTAAATGCCACAAGCACTAAGGACTGAAAATATTCGTATTTATTTAAGGTGAGCGTGTAACACTCACCTTTTTTCTTATGTTTACAAAAGGTTAGGGAAATAACTAATTTTTATTCCCTTAAAAATAGACGATTGCCCACACATTACATCCACCCATACATATTCTGTAGAGACGATAGTCATTAAATATATAATTAAAAAAGGAGAGATAGAGGTATGAGTTGTGGAAAAGGGAATCATCATCATGGGGACACAAGTAATTGTGTATGTGATGTTGTAAGAGCCATCGCTGATGCTCAAAATGAAGTAGTTGAAAATGTTTGTGACGTTAGTTGTGAAAGATCAATCGAAAGCTTACTTGATCCAGCTGCATCCAATGATTTAAATACAGTACCATTCATTCTTTATGGGAAGGATCTAGATCCATTTAAAGCCTTTGGTATTGATTTCAAACGTAACAAAAACAACATGAATGATCCTAAATTCGAATGCGTTGAAAGCTTCGTTTTCCGCGTAAAAACTGTTGATGACGATTGCTGTGCAGTCATCGAGCTATTAGCCTTTGGTGACGATGGAGGCGGCGGTGGCAGTGGTGGCGGCGGCAGTAAAAATAAAGATGGAGACACACCTTGCGACCAAATCGACGGACAAAAGCTCGAAGATCTAGTAGCAACAGGAATTTGTATCACAGTTGATTTAAGCTGCTTCTGTGCTATCACTTGCTTACCTGCCGTTTCATTATTCTAATCAGAAAAGCGGAAGCTAGACAATCAGAGAGACTCGACTTCCCGCCTAAAATGGTGGAGGTCGATGTCTTTTTTTCTTTCTATTAAGCCAAAATGGAGACTACTGGATTGAGTAGTCTCCTTCATTAAGGTATATGGATCGTTTTGATATGCCTCAAGTTTACAAATGATGGAGTTTGCCGGGCAGTGATCAATTTTACGATACTGTTTTCAAACGTTTGTAATTGTCCAATTTTATTCTGATCATGACCAAGATCTAAAATAACCATTTGATTCATGAACCTTTTCAATTGTTCTTCAAAAGTCCTAGCAAGTGGTATATTGAAAGGATTTACAGGCAAATTTTCTTTTGAAAGTGCATACGGTGCCTGCTGATCTTTGTATGGTATTAGCCACTTCAAATGCTGCATTGAAATATATACAGTCTTAAAAACAGGTGAATAAAATACCACATAGTTATTCATTACACTCACAACATAGCCATGGATTGTTTGATTATTTGCGATGGTGATCTCCGAAAACAATCCCCTCGCATTATTTAATATTTTTCTAAATGACATTGTTTCATTTGAATCACCATCCCAATTTTCTTCCAGCGGATTAATATCAGAGGAGTCATCATCTTTTTTATTTACTTTATGGATATGAATAATTGGAATATACAGAAAGTCTTTTCCATTATATAAAACTAATATATCAGTCCCGAAGGCGATTAATATTCCTTTATGAAGGATATTTCCCGATACCTCTACATAGATTTGTTCATTTATGAAGTCTTTTAATAATTCCAAACTTCACCCTCTCCTTATTTTCATTGATATTAAATGAGTGCACTGACTTTTATCATCAATGCACTCATTTAGGCTGCTTGTTTGACTGTTTAACACTTTCGTTTTCTATCTTGTTGCTTCTTTTTAGCTGACCAAATTGAACTACCTCTTTTACCTTGATTATTAATTTCGTTGTTTTCCTGGTTCATTTTTTCTCTAATACTTTTTACATGGTTTCTATTTACTCGTAATACTTGATCACGGAATACTAAAGTGATTAGATTATCCTTTACATCAACTAATATTCCTTCCACAGCTTCAGGACCACGATTTATCATTACATAACTATATTTCAATTGCTTAAATAATCGATTCAAGCTATTTACATCTATAAAATCTACTACTTGATTTGCTTCCATTTCGCCTGTATCTTTTTCTTTTTTATCATTTTCTTTTTCATTTTCTGTAGCCGCTTCTTGCGCTTTTACGCTAACGCTTTTTACGTAATCAAGGTTATAATATATAACTCCTTCTTTTCTCTCAAGGAGGGCTAAGTAATCCCCATTTACTGCTAATAATCTCCCTTTTCTCGATTCGGGTCCGCCACGGTTAATTTTGACCTCTTCACCAACAAGATTGCCAAGTATATCTTCAAAATTACTATCTTTTGTTCCGTGAAGAGTAAACTCATTGTCTGTTTGAAGATTGTCCCTGTCATCAGCTACAACACTTTTTATTTGATTTGTTCTATGATATATATAGCCGTCCTTTTCATTGAAGAGCACGATATAGTCCGAATTAACAGCTAATAATAATCCATGCCATGAATCTGGTCCGCTTTTATATGCTCTAACGCCCTTACCAACCATCGTTGTTAAAAAAGAATTACTCATTTTATCTTCCATTTTGCATGAATCCTCCTTATGTCATTTGTACTAAAGGTACAATTGTACTTTATCTATATGTGTCCCGGGTATGATTGGCATGTTGCAAAAACCTATTTTTTATAAATTTAGTTACAAAAAAAAGAAGACTACATTGATGTAGCCTGCTTGCTTATCAATTAGAAGCTCTTTCGGTTGATACCCAAGATATCTTCAATTTTCAAATCAACCCGAAATGGTTTCTTTCTTTGGACAATTTGTACAACTCCATTTGTATATCCAGCAATAATTCCTTGAATTGTTGTCTCTTTTGTTCTAATTTCACATTTAACTTTCGGGACAGCAATCGGTAAATTAACTAAATACTCAACCTTCTCTTCCACTGACATTTCCTTAAATGTTTTTTGACGAGGTTTTTTCACTTCCTGTTCTTGTTGAACCGTTACAGCCTCTTGTTGATTTTGAGGTGAATGATGAATATCCTCCTGGGCTTTTTGTTCTTTTTGATTGCGATTCTTAATATCATTTATTGTTATCGGTGATGGTAGTTGCTGTTTCTTAGGTGGAACTACAGCTTTTCTTCCTTTTTCAATGCTTGATCTGATTCCAAATGTCGTGATCATCTTTCTTTTCTCTTTGGCAGCCTCGATTTTCTCCGTAAGTTCTTGATCTTCAACCTCAAGGATTTCGCCGCTATAAACATCTTCCACTGGCACTGGTGACACAACCGATGCCTCTGGAACTTCGATAACTTCTGGAACTTCTGGAGCTTCTGGAGCTTCGGAAATTTCCGGAACTGCTGATTTTGGCTGCGCAACAACATTTTTCATCTGCTGTTGAATGTGGACAGGTTTTCCCTCGACTATCCCCTCTAAACCTGGGAGTTTTTCTTTTAATAGTTCTGTTAGCAAATCCTTTTTAGGTTCAACTTTGTTTTGAATTGGTTCCTGTTTTGATTCAACTTTGTTTTGAACTGGTTCCTTTTTAGGTTCAACTTTGTTTTGAACTGGTTCTTGTTTTGGTTCGACTTTGTTTTGAACTGGTTCTTGTTTTGGTTCAGTTATGCGTTTGATCGATTTTCGTTTTATTTTAGCTTTTTTGAACGGTTCCTGTT
>JAEWMK010000488.1 GCA_023457235.1 Bacillota bacterium | reverse complement strand
GTGATATGGTGCAGCCTCACAGTCAACTTCACGTAATCGAAAGCCAAGGTCTGTAACAGCATTAAGGAATTGACTCATAAGTGTTGAAGGATGGACATCAATATAGTCTCGGTCTGATGGATCAATGGCATTTTTAATATCTAAGCCAGTTTCAACCCACACTCTTGTTTTTCCATAAGAAACAGGTGTATCAATAGGTAGCTCAAATGAAAAAGGGACTTCCCGTTTTTCATTTGCCCTAATTGTAAACCGATCAGTCAAACGATACTTACCAATGACGCATTCTTCCCTTATTTTTTTGTCGTCCCTTTCTCTTTCATAGCTGGTAATGACCTTTAAATAAATCTCATCAATATTCTGTTCTATTTTACCGCCTTGGATAACAACTTTTCCACTTACTTCGTCCCCTGCAATGAGTCTATCATTCGCTAAAATCGTATCAACTTTCGCTGCACCAATTCCAACGCTTGCGAACATTTTATCAAAAAATGACATAGCCATACCTCCATCATAAAAATAATTCTTACATCCATATCATAACAATATTGGATAGATTATGAAATAAGAGTTCAAAAAATTTTCTTTGACGAGTGACTAAACTTTTGGAATAGCCCTATTTATAATAAAATAGAGACTAGGAGGGATTGGATGAAAGTTCAAGTTAAAGTGTTTGCAAATCTAAGAGAAATTTGTAATGCGAGTGTTGTTGAAGTTGAAACAGAATCACTTGTTGTTATTGATATTTTAGAAGAATTGGTCAAAATGTTTCCAGCTATGGAAGATGAAATTTTCACTGAGGAAAGAACACTGAAGTCATTTGTGCATGTTTTCATTAATGGACATAATATTATTCACAAAGACGGCCTACTAACAAAAATAAATCCTGATGATCAATTTGCGTTATTTCCTCCGGTTGCAGGAGGGTAATATGGTCCAAACGGAATTAGAGTTTAGGGGTATACATTTAGCGCATTTGCTAGATTATTTCAAGGAACTTGGTGGTACCCAAAAAACTACTCAATTTCCGATAATAATTCAAGGGACAAACTGGGAATCATCAATTTTGTATGAAGAAGAAATCAAAATTACCTCCAGTTTTTTCGTAAATGCCGTCCATATTAGGTTTAAAGCGGAAACGGAGGAAGCATTGGATACTCTGCTTAAAAATTACCGCAAAAAAACAACGAGGGTTGGCGGATAATGATTTCATTTTTTAAGGAAAAAAGTCTTGCGTGAACTCAAGTAGCTGATCAACGCAAGACTTTTATTTTATGCCTAATTGTCTAGCCCCAGCGCCCAGCGACTAGTAAACTTCGCTAAACGGGCGCCTTCCGCTTTTCCTTTAAACAATCTCTAATTCTTTTAATTTCTCATCTGAAACGACGCCATCTCTCCAGCCGCGGACTTGATAGTATTCATCAAGCATGATATCCATACGGCTTACAAGACCTTTACTGTTACCAGATCCACCCTCTTCTGTAAATCGTTTTGGTAAGAAATCATCTTCACGTTTGTTAAAACCAGCTAGGTTATTGTAATAACGCTCAAGGTTATAAATTCTTTCACCTGTTTTCATTACATCATCTGCCGTTAATTCATTACCTGTCATCGTGCTGTATTGCTCAGCATAATGCTCAGCATTTTCAGAGAAAGATGAGAATTTACAAATATTCATAGAATCAGAGAATGATAATAAATCTTGGAATATTTTTAATAGCTCGCCCTTTCCTTCTGGTTTAGTACGGTCAGTAGGCTCAGGAATACCAGCGATTTCACTTGCTACTGTATAGCCGCGTAAGTGACAAGCACCACGGTTACTTGTAGCATATCCTAGACCAATTCCTTGAATTCCACGAGGGTCATAAGCAGGAATTGATTGTCCTTTTACGGACATTGAAATTTCCGGTGCACCGAATTTGGCTGCAGCAGCGGCAGGCCCTTCGGCCAAAATTGCCCCAATACCTTGTTTGAATGGAACAAGCTTCGCAATCTCAATCATGCGGTCGGCATCGCCCCAATCGAGCTTTTCTTCAGTCAAGCCTCTTTCATATGCTTCCATCGTAACCGATAAAGCATGACCAAGCTCAATTGTGTCCATACCATATTCATTACAGATATCAATTAAGAAGGCAATTGGTTCTTTATCTGCTAAACCACAATTTGATCCAAATGCAAATGCAGATTCAAACTCGAAGCTCTCTACTTTTACCTTATATTTTCCTTCTTTAACTTCTACTTCTTTCTTACAGGCAACTGGACAGGCATGGCATGCAGGTTCCGAAACTAGAATTGAATCCCGAATTGCTTCACCACTATGCTGTTCAGCACCATCAAAATTAGAAAACTTGGAGTTGGCTGTTGGTAATGCTCCAACTTCATTAATAATGTTCATTAATACGTTTGTACCGTAAAGTGACAATCCACCCTTTTTCGGAGCTGTTAAGCCACCCTCCATTATCGCTTTTGTAGCTTTTTTACTAGCTTCCAAATATTTTTCCTTTTGCTTCGGTTCAGGCATATTCCCTTTTTGCGCTGCTTTGATAACAATTGCCTTTAAGTTTTTATAACCGGCAACAGCACCTGTACCTCCACGTCCTGCAG
>JAEWMK010000487.1 GCA_023457235.1 Bacillota bacterium | reverse complement strand
TAAAACATCGACTCTTTCTTTTTTAGTGCTCATTCCTTCATGCCCTTTGCTGTTTTCTTATACTTTGTTTTTCAAGCAACTCTTGTACTTTTTCTACTGCTTTTTCCGTTGTTAAGTCTATTTCTTCTAAAAGCTTTGAAACGCTACCGTGTTCAATAAATTGATCGGGAATACCCATCCTGTCAATTTGGGCGTTATGGTATTGATGTTCATGAGCAAATTCTAAAACAGAACTGCCAAAACCACCTTGAAGCACAGCTTCCTCAATTGTTAGAATTGGCATACCCGCGCGCAATATGGTATGAAGCATGTCTTCGTCAAGCGGTTTTATAAAGCGGGCATTGACAACTTTGGCGTTAACGCCAACCTTCATGAGCTGTTTGGCTGCATCCAGCGCCATTTCAATTGTTGTTCCGAACGTAAGAATGGCTGCATCATTACCTTCTTTTAAGACTTCCCACGAACCAATCGAAATTTCTTTAAATTCATCATCCATTGCCACTCCAAGCCCATTGCCACGCGGAAAGCGTAGGGCGATTGGACCATCATCATATTGGACGGCTGTATAAACCATGTGTTGTCCTTCATTTTCATCCTTTGGCATCATAATAACAATATTAGGGATATGTCTTAAAAAGGCAATATCATAAACACCTTGATGTGTTTCCCCATCGGCACCAACTAGACCGGCACGGTCAATTCCAAAAATCACATTTAGTTTTTGTCTGCATACGTCATGGACTACTTGGTCATAGCCCCGTTGTAAAAAGGTGGAATAAATCGCTAGAAACGGTTTAAACTTTTGAGTAGCTAACCCTGCAGCCATCGTGATTGCATGTTGCTCGGCAATCCCGACATCAAAAAAGCGCTCGGGAAATTCCTTGGCAAATTCCATCAATTTAGATCCCATTGGCATTGCCGGGGTAATCGCAACAATCCGTTTATCCTTTCTTGCCAATTTTAAAACAGCGTCACTGATAACTTTACTCCAGGCCGGAGCGGCTGAAACCGGTTGGATCCCTTCGCCGGATTCAATCTTATATGGACCTACACCATGCCATTTACCTGTCGTATCCAATTCCGCTGGTTTATAACCTTTGCCTTTTTTAGTGATGACGTGAACAAGTACAGGGCCTTTTGTTTTTTTTGCGTATTGAAATGTTTCAATAAGATTAGTAAAACTATGACCATCAACGGGGCCTAAATAAGTAAACCCTAATTCTTCAAAAAAAACACCAGATACAAGCAAGTATTTCAAAGAATCTTTAATTCGTTCTGCTGCTAGTGCTACCTTGCCGCCAATCGCCGGGATTCTTTTCATTAAATACTCTAATTCATCTTTGACCCATTGGTATTTTCCGGCAGTTCGGAGTCTTCCCAAAACATTATGCAAAGCTCCTACATTCGGGGCAATAGACATCTCATTGTCATTCAAGACGACGATAATGTCCTTTTTTTCATGACCAATATGGTTTAATGCCTCTAAAGCCATACCACCAGTTAAAGCACCATCGCCAATGATCGGAATAATTTTCTCATCCGTTCCCTTTAAGTCCCGTGCAATTGCCATTCCCATGGCACCAGAAAGTGATGTTGAACTATGACCGGTTTCCCAGACATCATGTTCAGATTCACTCATTTTCGGGAATCCTGACATTCCTTTATACTTTCTAAGGGTATCAAATCCGCTAGCGCGACCGGTAACAATTTTGTGAACATAAGATTGATGGCCAACATCCCATAAAAATTTATCTTTTGGGCTTTCAAATACTTTATGGAGGGCTAGTGTAAGTTCTACTACACCAAGATTCGGACCTAAATGACCGCCACTTGTTGAAAGCTTTTGCACAAGAAATTTTCTAATTTCTTCAGCTAACTCTTCTAATTGTGCCTCTGAAAAGCTTTTGATCATCTTGGGGTCTTTAATATTTTCTAGGTTCATGATAGCAACTCACTTTCATCTCTTAGCTTTGCGTTTTTTCTGTTCCTTAATTATCGTTATTTTGAATTTATTTTCAAGATGGAATAAAAGCTGTCCAACCTTAAAAATAATTTCAGTTGAATAGCGAATCGCAAATGATTTACCAAATGCTTTTCCACCAACTGTTAAGGCGGCAACAATACTCGTAAACACAACTGATATTATATATTGAAAAGCTGAATCTTCGCTATACCCAAAACCTGTTGCGATTTGGATGATGACAAGTGCAGATGCAGTTCCACTAATAATACCAGAAATGTCTCCAATTACATCATTACAAAAATTAGCAAATCGATCAGCATTTCTTGTTATTAATATGGCCTGTTTTGAGCCATTGACTTTTTTTGAAGCCATCGCATGAAATGGCGTTTCATCTGCTGCCGTTGAAGCAATACCAAGTATATCAAAAAAAATACCAACTAGGACAATTACCAAGACAAGCAGCATGCCTATTCCCCATTTTACACCACTTAGCATAACAGTTGAAATAATTGAAAAAATAGCCGCTAACACAAATGTGATAACGGCAACGCTTAAACTAAAACGTATCGATTTATGTATCAATTCTTTCATTAACTTCTTAATCCCCTTTAAGGACTCTAATCATGTATATGTATGAGGAGTGGTCATATATTGGGTAAAAACTGCGGCTTAGGTCCAGTAGGTTTTCCCAAGTAAGTACCAAGTGTTGCCACTATGGCGGTTTCCCTTTGAACCTACCTTAGCTGTGTCGCCAGCAGCTAGACTGGATTACCACTTAGTCCGCACTATAATCCCCAGTATATGTCAATGGTGAACAGTCTAGGAGTTTTCCTCTACAGCCTTTAACTAATTCCTAGCCTCTTTTGCAGAGCAGATTTCATATGGACTCATTTCTAAAGGTCCGAGCGGCCTACTCATAAACCTAAAGCTTTTCCCATAATCCCCTCTAACTCCACTCAAGGCAGGCTACGCTGCTTACATTGCTTCCCGCATTGCAAAAAC